>NZ_JRPR02000003.1 GCF_000763135.2 Helicobacter jaachi
TAATCAAGCAGATAAAAATGTGCATTTGGAAAAAGATGTGCTAAATGAAAGCTTAATGTCCCACCACCACAGGCTAAATCTGCTATGCGTAAAGGTGCATTTGCATCTAACTTGCCCACGTTTATAGAATCTAGCAAGAGAGATTCTAATGCCTTTTGCTGCTCGGTTTTCTGCACAGATTTTGCGTAATACTGCTTTGCTAAGTGTTTATCTGCCTCCATAGCACGCAAATAATTGTCTTTTTTCATCATCTATCCTTAATTATATTTCCTAAACACAGGCTTTACCACAGGGCTATGCAAATATGCCCCAATGCCTTCTTTTAACGCCTTTTTATACACCTCTAGGCTCTTAGCAAATGCCTCTAGTGTGCGCTCTAGCTCAGTTTTTTTATGCGCATAGCTCATCGCAATGCAAGGGAATAAAATCTTATGACGTAGCATTTCTTGCAAAAATAGCGTGCGGTATGCGAGGCTAGATTCTCTATTTTCATCAAATGTCAAAATATAGGGCTGACACTCCACGCCTGTAGCGATACAATGCTCACTTAAACCCAAATCCTTAGCAATGCTATTAAACCCATGCACAATCTGCCGCCCATAATCCCACAAATACTCTACAACATTTGGTGCCATCTCCGCGCCATGAGTGGTAGAGAGTAAAAATACCCGCTCACTACCCTCAAACTCAATGCTCCCTAGCTGCATGATTTCACGCTTGCCTGCCACAGCGGCGACAGAAAAGCCATTTGCCATAGCCTTGCCAAAGGTGCATAAATCAGGACACACGCCATAATAATACTGCGCGCCCTTAATATGCCACCGAAAGCCTGTAATCATCTCATCTAAAATCATCACCGCGCCGTATTTATCGCACAGTGAGCGCACATTATGCAAGAAATTATTTTTGGGGTGCTCTACATTGCTAGGCTCTAAAATCACGCAAGCAATGCTTTTTGGGTGCTTCTCAAAGAGTGCTTGCAGCGAATCGATATCATTGTAGTGGAAAGTGAGCGTATCATCTTGAATACTCTTTGGGATACCGCGCTTTACCTCCGTGCTGCCGATAAACCAATCATCATAGCTAAAAAACGGGTGCTCTAAACAGCGCGCAATGAGTGTGCGCCCAGTGTAGGCGCGTGAGAGCTTTACTGCCGCACTTGTAGCAGTAGAGCCATTTTTGGTAAATTTCACCATATCTACACTATCGATTGCCTCAATAAGTGTTTGCGCGGCTTCTAGCTCGATGAGTGAGGGGCGTGTGAGGTTATTCCCATACTGCATTTGCTGCATTGCCGCAGCATTTACTCTAGGGTCTGCATAGCCGATACACACGGCGCGCAACGCCATGCCATAGTCTAAAAATTCTTGCTCATTTTCATCATACACATACGCACCGCTACCACGTTTTAGAATCTGTGGCGCATTGCTTGGGTATTGGTCAAAGCCGCGCGAGTAGGTATGCGCGCCGCCGGGAATGGCGCGTAGGAGTTGGGATTGGTAGGTCATAGTTTATTGCTCCTTTTTTAAAATTTTGTTAAGGATTGCTCTTTGGGTATTCAATTTGACTGCGCGGACTCTACTGCTTCACTGCGGCATATGTCTAATACGCCTCGTGCGCAGTAGAATCCTAAGAGCCAAAGCAACACCTCAAAACAAGGGTATCCGCTCGTCTGCTCTCAAGCAGGCGATGTTTCTTTAGTAAATACTAGAATCCTTTTGCGCTCTGTTTGCATTGGCTTTAAATCTTTGCGCGATAAATCACCACGCAGACGCACAAGCAAAACAGCGCGCCTTTAGATTCTGCAAACACATAGAATCTAGATTCCCACAGAATCTAAATTTGTGCAGATTTCTAGAATCTAGATTCTCTAAGCGTGTTGGGCTAAACGTCAAAGAGTGGCTATTCACTTCCTTGCCTCCAAAATGCCCCAATTCATTAGCATTCCCGCTGAAATCTGCAGCCTCTTCACATGCGCTTCCTTAATATCTTGCATTACAGAATCTGCTTTATCTTTATTCTTGCATTTCGCCCCCCCCCGTAAAATCATTGCTATTTGCACTTTGCGCGTTATTTGCATAAACATTTGTCATCTGCCCCACAAACGCGCCGCCAAAGTCGGCATCTACTTTGATTTTTTCCACATCTTCTAGCACGCGCACACTATAAGTGGCAATGCCTCTATGCGTAGTGCGCGGGAAGTCGATATGTGGGTTAAATTCATGGATACAAAACTCCGCATAGTTTCGCAGCAGCTTTTGCATAGTAGGTAGGCTAAAGGTGCTATATCTCCCCCAAATACCTGCCTTGCCAGATTCTCTAGTTAAGTCCCTAAACTCACATTGCAAATCTACATCAAATTCCGTGTTAAATAAGCTTGAGGCATATAAGCTGCCATGCGGCTTTAAAACCCGCCTTACCTCCTCTACAATTTCACTAAGCATCTTTTCATCAAATATTAAAAATACACCCCAGCAAAACACCAAATCAAAGCTCTCATCGCTAAAAGGCAGCGCGCGTAAATCACCCTCTATAAACTCCATGCGGTCTAAAAATGGTGCATTAATCTCTTGTGCTAGCTTTAATCCATCGCTATTGTAATCAAGCAGATAAAAATGTGCATTTGGAAAAAGATGTGCTAAATGAAAGCTTAATGTCCCACCACCACAGGCTAAATCTGCTATGCGTAAAGGTGCATTTGCATCTAACTTGACCGCGTTTATAGAATCTAGCAAGAGAGATTCTAATGCCTTTTGCTGCTCGGTTTTCTGCACAGATTTTGCAAAGTAGTTTTTCGTGCTTTGCTTATCCATCTGCGCGGCTTTGAGATAATCATCTCTTTGAATGTTATTTTTCATAAAAGCTCCTTGTGTGTGTTTATCATGGCTTCAATCATCGCAAAATCATCGCCATCATCGACTTCTAAACTCTGCCACTTTGGCATGATAAAGCCTAGCGTGTGCGCATGATAGAAGTTCCTATGCGCTAAAAGCGCGCCTATTTCACTAACATAAATGCTCCCCTCAAAAAAATACACAGGAGCAATGTCTTGACGCCGTAAGGGCGCAAAATGATTATTTTCATAAGAGCGGATAAAGCCATTTTCTAGCCGCACTAAAAAGGCGGGATTGCTAGATTCTGTAGCGGCTATGCCTACAAGCGCGCTAGCTTTTTCATGTGCGCAAAGTGTGCGTATCGCCCTATCGATGTCGCCCTCACGCGCTGGGCTATTTCTCACCCTTAGCGGGCTTGTGGGCTCTAAAAGCACAATGTAATCAAACTCTTTTTGAAGATTTTGCTTATAGAATCTAATACAATGTTCTAATACATCAAAGGTGCTAGTCGTATCACTTGCTAAGTTTTTTGGACGCAAAAATGGCACATTTGCTCCATAATCTTTAGCAATCTCTGCATACACACTAGAATCTGTGCTAACCACTACTTCATCGATATACTTAGAATCTAACGCAGATTCTATACTCCATGCTAAAAGTGGCTTACCACAAAGGCTTTTAATATTTTTATCCGGTAATCCCTTGCTCCCACTTCTAGCAGGGATAATGGCTAGAAAACGTTTACCCTCAAACATCTTAAGCCACCATCGCGCCATGAGATAGGGTAGCAGAGTGATAAGCATGCAATGTAGTGAGCGTACGCGGCACAATAGGGCATGTGCGCAAAACAAGTGGCGTAAGAGAGAAAGGAGATTCATTTAGTTCCCCTCCACTCGCTTTTGCCCATGTTCTCTTTGCCCCCCCCCCGTTAAATTGTGTGTTTAATTGCTTTGTATTTAGTTGTTTAAACACATCGGGGAAATGCTGCGATTTGCTTTCAATAGATTCTAGGAGGTCAAGGATTGTGGCATCTTTTTCTAGAGTGTTTGGGAATAGGCTTGGGTCATTGTGATTTAGGGCGTTTAGAAAGGCTTGCATTTCTTTGATGTAGGGTTCTTCTGGGTTAATGTATTGTGCTTCTATAGTGCCTTGCTCAAATGGGATATGCGCCCAATCTTGCATAGTCGTATTAATGTAGCTTAGGCAGTTTGTATCTTGCGTGTAGTGGATAATACCCTCACTCCCTAAGATTCTAAGCTCCCGGCTTGCTTTGGGTTGAGAGAGCACCTCGATAGTAAGATTAAGCGCGATACCGCTTTCAAAGCATAAAAGCGCGTGGTATAAATCACTAATAGGTGCGTGTATATCGCTATATTTGCCATAAAGCCCGCTAATTGCGTTTGCTTTGCCAAAGAGTGCGCATAGCCAAGTAAGCTCAAAAGGCACGATTTCGCGTCCGCCACCTGTATCGTAACGACTTACATAAAAATCGCTAATATCCTCCCACGGGTGCCAGCTAGGGAGATACTGCCCTGTATGGTAGTTTATGCTTAAAATTGCTCCAATGGTTTTGCGCTCTAGGAGTGCGCGCAGATTCTCAACTAGCTGTGAAAAATACATTGTGCTACTAGGGATAATGAGTGTGTCTTGATTTGCGCGCTTTGAGAGGGCTAAGATGCGCTCTTTTTCTACAACCGATGCTTCAATAAAGCAGTGGATATTGTGCCTTGCAGCGATTTCTGCATAGTGCATGTGCAAATGCGGTGGTGTAGAGATGATAAATACATCAATTTTATGCTTTTCCATGGCAAGCTCGAGGCTATCAAATGTGGGAATATGGTATTTCTCCTCTGTTTCTTTGCGTCTGTCTGAACGCACATCAAAGCCGATGATATGTGCTTGCAAGCCTAGTGCGATGAGATTTCTCACGCGCCGCTTGCCCATAGAGCCTAGCCCGATAATAAGAAATGTACTCATGGTATCTCCTTGTGTGGTGGTGTGTGAGGGTGTTGGGGTGGATTCTAAGTGGTTAGTGTGTGTGGAGTGTGGTTGTGGGGCGTTAGATTCTATGAGGCTAGATTCTATAGGGCTTGTATGCGTGTTTTGCAAAGATTTTGTAGCATTAGGCGCGGGGTTAGATTCTGTGATGAGTTGTGTGGAGCGGTGGTGCATGGGATAAAAGGCTTTCATCATCGTTTCAATACACAAAAAATCGCATATATCATCAATCTCATAGCACTGATGGGGCTTAATCTCATAATACGCGCAATGCTTGGTGTAAAATGTCTGCTCTGCTAGCAGGGCGGTGGTTTTAGCGATATATGCTACGCCATAGGGGAAGTAGAGTGGCTCATTATCTTGGCGGCGCGTGGTTTTAGGCAGGGTAGGTAAAAAGGGCTTAAGGATATTATCTTGCACGCGCTTTAAGATAGCGGGGTGTTCTTTTACTGCGCCTATGGTAGAGAGCGAGCTAGCATTTTGGGCGATAAGCTTTGCAATGGCATTATCAATATCATCGCACTCGCGCAGCGGGCTTGTGGGCTCTAAAAGCACAATGTAGTCAAACTCTTTTTGAAGATTTTGCTTATAGAATCTAATGCAATGCTCTAAGACATCAAAGGTGCTAGTCGTATCACTTGCTAAGTTTTTTGGACGCAAAAATGGCACATTTGCTCCATAATCTTTAGCAATCTCTGCATACACACTAGAATCTGTGCTTACCACTACTTCATCGATATACTTAGAATCTAACGCAGATTCTATACTCCATGCTAAAAGTGGCTTACCACAAAGGCTTTTAATATTTTTATCCGGTAATCCCTTGCTCCCACTTCTAGCAGGGATAATGGCTAGAAATGTATATCCTTGATACATCATGCCACTCCCGCGAAAGCAGTAGAATGATAAAAAAAGACAAGAGAGGGATTATGTTTTAGATTATCCCCCCCCCCCGTTAAATATAGGATTATTAGCTCTTGTTAGCATAAATTCTACAAATGCAAAATCAAGCGGCGTGTCAATATCTATGCTGCGCTCTTCTGGCATGATAAATAGCCCTGTATTTGGCGTAAAAACACTCTCATGCTCGAGTAGTGCTGCGCGCTTCCAAATATAAATGCTTGCATTCATATCATAGCATTTAGGTGCGTCCTGTCGGCGCAAGATGGGCTTGCTAGGGCGCTTGCTTAAATCAACCCGGCTCATATCGCCCTCCTCAAAGATTTCTACAAGATTGAAATAAGGATTTTTACGCGCGGGCGCAGCAGTGATTAAAATATCATTATTATCACGCACAAATTGCGCATACGCCTCTGTAATATCGCTCACAAGGCGCAGCGGGCTTGTCGCATCTAAATCAAACACCACATCAAAGCGCGTATTGTAATGTGCTTCACTTCTTAGTAAGGCATCGCGTATTGCGCCTAGCTTACCCGCCTCATCAGTTGCAAGTGCTGCTTCGCGCAAGAAAAACACCTCCGCACCCCATTCCTGCCCCACGCGTGCAATTTCCTTAGAATCTGTAGTTAGCACAATATGCTCAAAAAGCCGTGATTGCAGGGCTTGGAGGATAGTATGGGCGATGAGGGGCTTACCGGCAAGTGGCGTGATATTTTTATTTTTCACGCCTTTACTGCCCCCACGCGCGCCGATAACACAAAGAATGTTTTGCTGTAGTTTCATGTTTTTTATCCTTGAGATGGTGTGCATAAGGCGCACAGATTCTGTGAGATTGGGCAGGATATCGCGTTTTTTGGCGAGACTAGCTAGGGGCTTTGGGAGTTTAGTTTGCAAAAAGCCAGCATGGTGCAGGACGCTTTGGTGCATAGTAGCAAAAAGCTCATTACGCGTAAAAGTTATAGAATCTAGGTGGCTTTTGGCATATGTGTCTGTAGTGGTAAGCGTGTTTTGCACTAAGTCAAGCTCATATTCATACGCGCTAGTTTGTACGCGCACAAGGCGTCTAGGCTGCTTGCTAAAATAATCAACACTAAGATTTATCAATGTGCCTTGCGCGGTGGTGGCAATAAGATTTAGGCTATCATCGCTTGTAATCTCAAGCTCTGAAATCTTGCCATTAAAGCCAGCGATTTGCTTAAACTCCCCAAAAAGCCACTGCGCATAATCAAGCTCATGGCTTAAATCAAGTAGCACACCCCCGCCCATGTACTCTTGCGCGCTATAAACTGCTCTATAATCTACACCCTCACGCCATAGCGGTAAATATGAGCCGCAAGAAATTTGCGCAAAATAGGGCTTATGCGCGCTATCAAGATTATGCAATGTTTCTTTTAAACGCCACAAAAGCGGGTGGAACCGCAGACAAAAGCCTACGACGATAGTGTTTTTACCCTGATTGGGGTTAGCCATAAGAGGCGCAAAGTCGGTATCATGAAAAGAAGCAGCGCACAAGGGCTTTTCAACAAAAATGATTTTATGCTCTAGCATAGAATCTAGTGTGCGCAAGTAGCGTAAATGCGTATGTGTGGGCGAAGCGATGATGTAGTAATCAAAGGCTTTTATATCTTTTAGTGCATTGAGGCTTGGGTAGGCGTTTGGCAGGGACTTAGAGCTAATGAGTGTGCAGGTAGTATTAAAGTAGGTTTGCAAGACCTCTGCATGTCGCGCTCCAATGGAGCCATAACCGATAATAAGCACTTTAAGCGGCATTTAGGCAGCCTCGCTTAAAGTAAGAGCGGAGATGGTAGCTGTGTTGCCATGGGTATTGCACAGCGCGATAGGTGTAGATTCTATGGTATTTTGAGAATCTAGTGTGGATTTGAGATGCGGCATTTGGCACGCAAATATAGGCGATATACATGCATGCGCTATAGAATCTAGCGCCCGCACAAGAGTGCGCGTAAAATTTAGTTCTGCCCCCCCCCCGTTACGCTAGTAGTTAAATCTCGAAGATGAACATTTGCACTGATGTGATTTTTTATAACAGAGGCAATTTCAAAATCAAGTGGGGTATCTATGTCGCTTGAATACATAGTATCCATTTTATATGCGATGGAGTGGGGCATAAAAAAGCTCTTAGCCTGTAAGAGTGCCTTAGTTTTAGCGATGAAAATCACGCCATTTAGGCGATAATATGCAGGCAAATCTTGGGAGCGGACATTAAGGACTTTGGGGCTTAGGAAATTATCCATAGACTCATCTTCTGCAAGGGTATTGCTCCAAAGGGGCGAATGCTCGCACTTGCACACCGAGATAAGCGAATTTGCATTAGAATCTAGCAGCTTTTGGCAAGACTCATTAATATGCCATGCCTCTCGCAGGGGACTTGTAGGCTGGAGTAGCACAATGTAGTCAAACTCTTTTTGAAGATTTTGCTCATAGAATCTAATACAATGCTCTAAGACATCAAAGGTTGTAGTCGTATCACTTGCTAAACACTCTGGACGCAAAAATGGCACATTTGCTCCATAATCTTTAGCAATCTCTGCATACACACTAGAATCTGTGCTTACCACTACTTCATCGATATACTTAGAATCTAACGCAGATTTTATACTCCATGCTAAAAGCGGCTTGCCACAAAGGCTTTTAATATTTTTATCCGGAAGTCTTTTGCTCCCTGCACGCGCTGGGATAATGGCTAGAAAACGCTTTGAGTCATGCTTGCTAGATTCTGTAAGATTAATGGGCTGTGATAGCGGGACTTGCTCAGTATTGGGCTTTGTGCGCTTTTGTGCGGCGCTAGATTCTATAATATTAGATGTTTGTAGGACTTGCGATAATCTACTCTGCGCGCTTCGCACCACTGCTGCCCCTTTGAAAATATCTTTATTTTTAATTGCAAAGGTGAGAATTCTAGCACAACATTATAATTTTTCTCCTAATTTTTGGCAAAATTTATGCGGCAAATATCATTTAGGCACGTGGTTTAAAAAGGTCTTACTATGTGTGTGGCTAAAGTTACAAAAAGGCGTAAGAATGCTTTGCTTTGTGCGCTGTATAAGTAGCGCGTAGGTGTAAAACTGCTCGGGCATTTCATGCACAAAGCTATCAGTGGCATTATCTGCTCTATGGAGAAAAAAGCGTGATTGCAGTATTTTCACATGCCGTGCTTGAAGCTGCTCTATCATAAGGCGCGTATCGGTAAAGAAATTTGGGTGCTTATTCTTGCGCGCGCCTATTTCTGCGTTTAAGGCTAGTTCATCAGTTGGAAAGTAGTTGTTATTTTTCCCGGTGATTAGGGCTATGCCGCCTATGTTTAGCACGCGCAATATCTGCTCTAGTGTGATATGTTGAAAGCATGCATCAAATACGCCGTAGCAAAACACACCATCAAAGCATTCATCACTAAAAGGAATCACATCATGCTCAAGCAGTTTCTTACACTGCACACTAGGATAATGCTCGCTCATATATGCTGTGCAAGAGCTTGCAATATCGCAGCCACTATATGCACAATCTAGATTCTCAAAATACGGATATGCTCTGCCAAAGCCACAGCCATAATCCAAGATACTTATGCGCTGCCCTTGCTTTGCGTCATGCTTTTTATCGCTAATGACATCGACAAGCCATGTAATGTAGCTTGCCATTATCCTATCATCTGGCATTTTATCAGCATGGCTTGATTGTGTATTAGAATCTGCTACGCGCTTCTGCCAATAGTTAATGTAATTATCCCAATATGCTTGTCTATCGGTATTGTTTGTGGTGTTGTGTGCCATATATGCTCCTTATGCGTTATTTAGGGTGGTGTGGGTGGTGGTGTTTGTGAGCTTATCCCATACCGCAACTTCAGTAAGCCCGGCATTTGTGTTGCTTGCTATGCCTATTTTTTCTAATGCTTGTGGGGGTAGTGTATTTCTATCAAATGTATAAGTCCAATGATAGGGCTTAAAAAAATCAAAATTATCGTGAAAATACTGCCCTTGCGTGCTTTTGAAGCTTAAAAATGGCTGGGGACCAAAGACATTTCTATCCGTTTTGACATGCAATTTATTATGCGCAAAGTCATATTCTAGACTTAGATTAAGCGGTGATTTTTTTAGCCCTAGTGCTGCGCGCATAGCTTCATCGGCTTTAGCATATTTGAAATGTACTTGTGGATAGCATTCGCTAGCGTTTTTGATAAACTCGCGCAAGATATTAATCTCAAAGCTCATATCACGATAATCATGGCAGTCAAAGGCTAGAATTACATCATTTTGCGTCTGCTCTGCACGCGCAAAGGCATCATTTACATCATCTTGCGTAATGGAGCGCAGACGCGCATACATATTAAGGCAGCGCGCGATGTAGCGCCGGCAGTTGCCTTTAATTTGATAATCATCATGGCTTGGGTGGTATATTTCCCATTCTGTCGTAGCTCTACGCCAATCGCCAAAGCGTCCATCACCGCAATCAGGCTGATTTGTATCCCTGCCTTTTGTGGATTGATTGGCATAATCAAAAGGAATCCATTGCTCTAGGAAAAAATGGCTATCAGGTCGCTCTGTGTGGAATCCGGGGCGAAAGGTGGAAGGGAAAAAGGCTCTATCGATGATTCTATGGGCTAGGATATCGGTGATTTTCCCACCCCAAAAGCCCGTGCCACTTGCGTGATAATCACCGCTAAATGCGATAGGGTGGTAGTGAAAGCTTATATGGTCATAATCTGTAATATGCTTTAGTGCCTTGTAGTGGTCAAAGATATTGTGATAGCCTGCGTCCCTGCGCCGTGGATTATAGCCACTAAAGCCTACATGGTCCATGCAAAACCAATTATAAATCCACCCACCACCAAAAGAATCGGGCAAGATATTGCGATATGTCGGCGCACAAATGCGCTCAAGCATAGAATCTATCTGCTCCCATGACCCATAGGAGTGCAGTAAGTGCGGGTCAAGAAAGGTAAGAATAGCCTCTTTTGTATGGGTGTCTAGTTTATGCCCCCCCCCCCGTTAAACTAATAGTAGAAAAATCACCTTTTTGTAGTGATTGTATTTGCTCCCTAGAGTCTATTTGTATGCTAAAGGTAGATTTTAACAGCTCGCAAATAGCTTGCGTGCTTTGATAGAGGGGTCCCTCTGTATCGATGCAATGGACAATATGCACGATTGGTTTTTTCATAATGCGCCCCTAAAGTAAAATAAAAGGGGCATTGTATCGCCTTAAAGGTAAAAATAGGCAAATATCTAAAGCCTAAAGTTTAAAGTAGTGTTTGACTTATGTTCAAAAATAGCATTAAGGCTATAAATACAAGGTGTGCCAAGCGTATAATCTGACACAAGTACGGGATTTAGTATAATTTACATTTTAGGGTTAAGCCTCATAAAAGAGGCTTAATAAAAAAGGAGGGAGCAGAAGAAAATGGGAGCTTTTGCAAGGCAATGTTCTTGCCTCTTATAAAATCCTCTACCGCCTTTTCCTCACCGGGGAAGCAGGGGTAGTCATCAAGCATTATCACCCCCCCCCCGTTACTCGCTCATACAGATTCTCTAAAATTGTTACACAAGGCTCATACACATCAACATCGATATGCAAAAACGAGATTCTAAGCTCAGGGTGGTCTTTGCAATACTTGGGGATAGTTTCATTAATATCACCTTTAATAAGCTCATAATTTTTCACATCTTTTGCCTTTAATGCGACATGCATATCCTCTATATCGATACTTTGCCCGCCTGAGGCATCAAGGAAATCTTGTAATATTGCCTTATCCTCCTCAAAATTAGTCGGCGGAAACATACCAAAAATATCAAATCCAATAAGCTTGCGTGAATAAGGATTTTCCAATACATCGCGAAATCCTGCCATTTGGAAAAATGATTTGCCGCGAAAAATACCGCATTCAACGATATCTCCAGGGACGCCTATACTCTTTTTATAAATCTCATAATGAGATAACAGCTTGCCAAATCGAAACGCATCAACTTGTTTGTAGTATTCATTCTCATGCGTGTAGTAGTCACCACGCCTATATGCACTGCCCATACAAAACTCCCAAAAATAATTTAGTATCCATACTCACTATTGGCGCGCTCATACTCTTCATGTCGCCCTATATCTATCCAGTAATCAGTAATAAGATACGAGTGGGCATTATAGGATTTTTGCATAAAAATGCTATTAAAAAGGCTAGGCATATCAAAATAGCAATCTTTTGGGATAAGCTCTAAAACACATGGGTGCAAAAGATAAATTCCAGCGCTTACTAGAAAGCTTTGTGTGGGCTTTTCTGTGATATTTATAATCTTACTACCCTCACATTCCACCACGCCATAAGGCACCTGATAGCTAAACTCGCGCACGCCCATTGTGGCATGAGAATCTAGGCGCGTGTGGAAATCAAGCATTTGATTAAAATCCATATCGCTTAAAATATCGCCATTCATCACAAAAAATGGTTGTTGCCCTATGTCTTTAATGAGACTTAGCGCACCTGCTGTGCCAAGTGCTTTAGATTCTCTCACATAGCTAATAGATAAGCCAAAACGTGCTCCATTACCAAAATAATCCTCAATAATATGCGACTTATAATTCACACACAATATGATTTGCTCAAAGCCCTGTGCTTTAAATCGCTCCAAAATAATATGCAAAATAGGCTTTGAGCCCACTTTCAACATAGGCTTTGGCACAGAATCTGTAAGCGGGCGTAAGCGTGTGCCAAGCCCACCTGCCATAATGACGATAGGATTTGTATGTGCTGGGGTTTTTAAAAGCGCGGAGATAGATTCTATCCTTACCACACGCCCACTATCATCAAGAATAGGGATTTCATAGATGTTGTGTTGAGCGGAAAGGCGCATGAGCTTTTGCTTGGAGTCGTTTATGTGGGCTGTTATGGGCGATTTTTGCACGATAGATTCTATAGGGCTAGAGAGGCTTAGTCCCCGCACAAGCCCGCGCCGAATGTCTGGGTCTGTGATAATGCCTAAAAAACTACCATTTTCATCATTAACAATAAGCAAGCGCACACCATCATAAACGCCAAAAATTTGTAGGGCTTCTTGGAGGCTAAAGCTCGCAGGAATGGAAATTTTACTGACATCTTGCATAAAAATTTTGCCTTGAAAAAAATAATTTAGTCATGAAAATTAGTAATTTTCAAACTTTTAGTTTGCCCAATCTGTGGCATTTGAGGCGTGATTATAACACAAAAAACTAAAAGTAATTTTATATCACTCTCCACATATGCGCAAATGCACCCTCTTTTTAGTCATGAAAATTACTAATTTTCATGACTAAATTTTTATGATGTGAGGGAAGCCTATGTCTAGCGTTACTCTAGCGGATTTGTATGTAGTAGATTCTGTAAATATTTTGCAGGCGATGTCGCATATTAATAAAAACACCATGGGAATGGTGTTTATAGTGGATAATGATATGAGATTGCGCGGCGTGCTAAGTGATGGCGATGTGCGCAGGGGCTTGCTTGAGGGCATAGATTTACATGATAGCGTTACGCGCATTATGCAAAGGAATTATCACTTTGTCCAAAGTGGTGAGGCGGCAAACTTAGATGTATTGCAAGAGTTTAAGCTCCTGCCGGTGGTGGATAGTAATCATATTTTGGTGGATTTTTACTCCGCGCAAAATCGCTTTTTCCCCATCGCTACGCCGTGTTTAAATGGAAATGAGCTTAATTACTTGCTTGATGCTTTTCTTAGCTCATGGATTTCAAGCACTGGGCGGTATATCACGCGCTTTGAAGAGAGCTTTGCTGCATATTGTGGCACTCAATATGGTGTGAGCGTGTTTAATGGCACTGTGGCGCTGCATTTAGCCCTTAGGGCTTTAGGTATAGGGCAGGGCGATGAAGTAATCGTGCCTGATTTAACCTTTGCAGCAACGATTAACGCCGTGCTGCTTGCAGGTGCGCGCCCTGTGATTGTGGATATTTCTGAAGATTCTTGGTGCATTGCGCCAAAGGCTATAGAATCTGCGCTAAGCGAGCGCACGAAAGCGATTATCCCCGTGCATTTGTATGGGCAGGTGTGCGATATGGATTCTATAATGCATTTAGCGCGCGCGCATAAGCTTTTTGTTATAGAGGATTGCGCGGAGGCTCATGGAGCGAGCTTTAAGGGTAAAAAAGTAGGGAGCTTTGGCGATGTGGGGTGCTTTTCATTCTTTGGGAATAAGGTAATAACCACTGGTGAGGGCGGTATGTGCGTGTGCAATGATAAGGCATTAAATGAAAAGCTTAGAATCTTGCGCGACCATGGCATGGATAAGCATAAACGCTACTGGCATACAGAAATTGGCTTTAACTATCGCATGACAAATTTGCAAGCAGCACTTGGGCTAGCGCAATTAGAGCGCATTGATATGATTTTGCGTAATCGCGCAAGCTATGAGCATGCCTATATCAAGGCATTGCAAGGGCATATCACACCGCAAGCGCACTTAAAAGACAGGGAGAAAATCACTTGGCTTGCGAGCTTTTTGCTTAATGACATTGATAGGGCGATATTTATGCGCGCGCTTAGAAATAAGGGCGTTGATGCGCGTGCGTTTTTCTATCCGCTAAGTGATATGCCTATTTATACCCAGTATGCGCCTACTCCCACGCCTATAGCGCACGCAATCGCACAAATGGGCATAAATCTGCCCACTTATGAGAGTTTGCAGAGTATAGAATCTGTGGTGGAAATTTTAAAAAATATCATAAAGGAGCTGTGAATGAAGTGTTATTTGTGCGGTAGTAGCGAGAGTAAAAGGCGATTTGGACGCGTAAGAGATGATAAAAGCATTGGTATTTGGGAATGTGAAGCATGCGGGCTAGTGTTTTTAGATGCACATAAGACAAATGAGCAATTTTATATAGAGGGTAATATGCACGATGAGCGCGTGGCTGCGATGACGGGGGGGGGGGGGGGGTAATATCCCTTAAAAGCAGCATTGATGAAGATAGTATGCGGCGATTTGCATTTGCAAAAGAGATGATTGCAAATAAGGATATTGTGGATTTTGGTAGTGGATATGGTGGGTTTTTGTATTTAGCAAAAGATGTGGCAAAAAGTGTCGCGGGTGTGGAGATAGAATCTAGTGTAAAAGATGTGTATGAGGAGCGTGGCATTACGCTCTATGAGCGAATAAGCGATGTGCAGAGTGTGGATATTATCACAAGTTTTCACTGCATTGAGCATCTGCCAAATCCTATTGAGACATTGCGCGAGTTTAAGGCTAAATTGCACACAGGCGGGAAAATACTTATTGAAGTGCCAAATGCTAATGACGCACTACTTACACTTTATAAGAGCGAGGCATTTGCGCATTTTACCTATTGGAGTGCGCATTTGTATCTTTTTACACCCTTTACTTTAACACACTTAGCGCGCAGAGCTGGCTTAAAGGTAGAGTTTATCAAATGTGTGCAGCGCTATCCGCTCTCAAACCACCTCTATTGGCTTGCACATAAAAAGCCTGCTGGACATAAGGTATGGGGGAATTTTATCGATAATGAGGCGCTAAATCGCGCGTATGAGGATACGCTAGCGGGGCTTGGAGTGAGTGATACGCTGCTAGCGATCTTTAGCTAAGGTGCGCACGATACCAGAATCCTAAATCGTAGTTTTGTTTTATTTTGGCTTTACGCACCATAAAGCAGGCTTAAAGGCAGCAAGCCCACACAGGGTGAAAGACAAATCTTTAAAAATCACAAGGAGGATAATTTGATAAATATCTATATATCTAGCTCTTGTATCAAAGCTCACACCATCGCTCAAAGTGTAGAAACACTTGCTAAAGCAGGTTTTAAGCGCATTGAGCTAAGTGGCGGGAGTGTGTATTATGAGCGTATTTTAGAGGATTTGCTTGATTTAAAGGCGCGCTATAGCTTGCATTATCTATGCCATAACTACTTTCCACCGCCAAAGCAGGACTTTGTAGTTAATCTTGCGAGCTTAGATTCTATAAATTTTGAACGCTCGCTTGTGCATTTATTAGAATCTTTGCGCTTTTCTCACTTGCTTGGAGCAAAGCATTTTGGCTTTCATGCGGGATTTTTTGCAAGCATTAGCCCAAAGGATTTAGGAAATTTGAGCCAAACATACACCCTGCAGGATAAGGAGCAGAGCATGGAGCGTTTTATTCATGGCTTTCATACTTTAAAAGCGCGTGCAGATGAGCTAGATATAAGGCTCTATATTGAAAATAATGTGATAAATGCCGCAAATTGTGCGCGTTATGGGCATTGGGATTTGGCAATGTTATTAAGTTTTGAGCAGTTTTGCGCTCTTAAAAAACGCATAGATTTTTCATTACTACTTGATATTGGGCATTTGCAGGTAAGTGCTAGGACTATGGGGCTAGATTTTATGCAAGAGCTAGCTCAATGCTTAGAGGTGGCAGATTATGTGCATATCAGTGAGAATAATGCTTTGAGTGATGAAAATAAGCCACTAAGTGAGCAAAGCGCGTTTCTCCCATTGCTGCAAAAATCACACCAAAAGCATAGAATCTATACGCTTGAAATTTACGCCCCGTTTAAAGACATTCATAGCAGTTACGCGATTTTAGAGCGGGCATTACGCGCAAAATAAATTCTTTAATGAATATATGCTACAATCCGCGCCTATCTTAACTACAAAGGAGCATTCATGAGATATTGTAAAAAGTGTGTGATGCCCGATACGCGTCCGGGTATTACATTTGATAGTGATGGCGTGTGTATGCCGTGCAAAAACCACGAGCGTAAGCAAAAAGTGGATTATAAAGCACGATTTGAGGAGTTTAAAAAGCTTTGCGATAAGTATCGTGGGAGTAATGGCGATTCGTGGGATTGCGCGATAGCAGTGAGCGGGGGTAAAGATTCTCACTTTCAAACATATATGATGAAAGAAGTCATGGGAATGAACCCGATTTTGTTTTCTGTGGAGGATAATTTCTCAATGACAGAGGCGGGCAAGCATAATTTGCGCAATATTTCTGAAGAATTTGGCTGTCATCTTATCACCTTAAAGCCTGATTTACGCACGCAAAAGGCACTTATGCGCAAGACATTTGAGCAATATGGCAAACCCACTTGGTTTATTGATAGGCTCATTTACACTTATCCAATTCATATGGCATTAAAATTTAATACACCATTGCTCGTGTATGGCGAGAATGTAAGCTATGAGTATGGCGGTGGCGATAGTGAGGAGACATACAGCGCGCGTGAGATTTTAAGCAATGGCGTGGCAAGCGATATTCCATTAAATGAACTTATCGATGAGCGCATTTCCAAAAAAGACCTAGAACTTACTATTGCCCCCCCCCCGCAGACTTTTAGTAAAATAGACCCTATTTATCTTTCATACTTTGTCCCCTGGAATTCTTACTCAAATTATATTTTTGCAAAATCGCGCGGCTTTCATGATTTAATTGGCGAATGGGATAGAACCATGAGCATCGAGAGCTTTGACCAAGTAGATTCTGTAGCGTATTTGGTGCATGCGTGGATGAAGTATCCTAAATTTGGACATGCGTGCGCGACTGATTATGCCGCGCGTTTTGTGCGTTATGGACTGATGAGTCGCGATGAAGCCATAGCGGCGGTAAAAGAGCGAGACCACGCGCTAGATTCAAAAGCAGTGGCGGATTTTTGTAATTTTGCCGGCTATAGGGAGAGCGAGTTTTGGGCAATTATAGACAGATTCTATAATCGTGATATTTTTACCAAAGATAGCTTTAATCGATGGGTGCTTAAAGACCCTATTTGGGCGCAAAAGTAAGATACACAAATAAAGGAGTAATTAATGAATACACAAAATCCACATACCACGCCTATGTGTGCGGGGGGGGGGGTAACCTCTCATAGTAATTCTCATGCCACTCTTGCAGATTCTAAAAATCCCGCGAGTAACGATTGCTGCGGTGCTAGTGATAATTCACAAGCAACCTATGCGCAAAAATACGCAGGAGGCTATGGCATTAGGTATCCTGAAGGGCATGTCATACGCTTTTATGAGCGGATTTTACGCTATGAGCTAAAAAAACTTAGCGGGAAAATGCTTGATTTTGGCTGCGGGAATGGCACGCACGCGCAATATTTTACCGATAAAGGCTATGAAGTCTATGGCGTGGATATTATAGAATCTGCGCTCACTCAAGCATCAAAAGCCATAGGGCAGCGCGCTAAACTCATCACACCAAATCAAAGTTTGCAAGGGCTTTTTGTAGATTCTCATAATAAGCCGCTTTGCTTTGATATTATCTTTGCTAATCAAAGTTTGTATTACTTAGATAGCGAGCATTTGCGTAATTGTGTGCAAGAGCTTTATGATATGAGTAGTCCCGGGGCGATTTGCTTTTTTACGATGATGAGTAGGAAAAATGGCTATGCCAAACACATCGCAAGGGAGCTTGAAAATGGCTTGAGCGAGGTGGTTTTAAGCGGGAGATTGCAAGAGAGGAGCTACATTCATTTTATCGATGATGTAGCGGGCTTACAAGCGGCGTTTGCTCCTTTCAAACCTCTGTATATAGGCGAGTATAATATATTTGAACTCTATGAGCCTTATAGCAGTGAAGGAAGCTCACATCATTTTATTTTCATTGGGAAAAAGGAATAGTATGGAACATATAGAATCTAGCAATGCGCAATCCATTAAGCGCACACATGATGAATTTTACGCAAGCGAAAGCCACAAAGATGCGCCAAAAGAAAGCTTTAAATACATAGCACATATAGCAAAAGCACATTTTGCTATGCACTCTTGTGCGGGGGGGGGGGGCAGCTTAAAAGCCCTCCTCAACACACGAAATCCCAAAGCGATTATCCACAAAGTATATGCGATATAGGCTGCTCAAATGGCGATTTTTTATTTTATCTAAGCGATGTATTTCCACATGCTAAGCTTTATGGGATAGATATTTTGCCAAGCTTACTTGAGAAAACAAGGCAGGATTTTAAAGCGCATAATAAACCTTGCCCTACCTTGTGGGAGGGTGATATACAAAGTGGCTTGAATCTACCAAAAGAGCGCTTTGATATGGTGTTTTTAAATGGCGTGATAGGCATTTTTGATGATTTGCATAAGCCTTTGGAGCATTTTGCAAATCTCATAAATCCTAAAGGTGTAGGCTATATATGGGGCTGCTTTAATCCCTACCCTATTGATGTGTTTATTAAAGGCAGAGTGTGCGGGAGCAGTCATTTAGAATCTGGCTGGAATTTGCACAGCAAGCAAAGTGTGCTAGAAATATGCGATGGCTTAGGGCTTAAGGGCGTGTTTTATGATGATTTTGACATAGGCATTGATTTGCCGCAGAGTGAGGATTATCTGCGCACTTGGACATTTAGGCTTGAGGGTGGCAAGAGGGCGATTATTAATGGGCTTTCACTTGTGCATAATTTTTCACTTTTAGAGCTTACTTATAGAATCTAGCCATAAAGGTTGCATAAAATTTATCTGATGATTTTACATACTTCATACTTTTGTGGGTAGAATGGTTGCATATGCAACTAATTTTTACATATTTTAAGTGGGGTGTTGAGCAAAATGCCCTATTATCTCCATAAGTGCGTTAAATCTAATGCATGCAATTTCAACAAAAGGATAAGAAATGGTAAAAAAATCGGTATTAGCCTTGGCTTTATGTGGTTTAAGTGTAGCAAGTGCAGAGCAGGCAGGTGGCTTGTTTGTGGGAGTAGGAGCTGGCGTGCCTATCACTACACCAAGCTATGGCGGAGCGCTAAAGAGTATTCAAGATATTTTGCCAAACACAGGTATTGGCTATAATGTCTCGCTTATGGCAGGTTATCGTCAAGCGCTCAATCAAGATATGGGCTTAAGATACTACGCAGAATACAACTATAGTGAATCTTATGGAGATGGTGATGGCACGCTAATGGGATTAATGCCTGCTAAAACAAAGGCGGATATTAAACAACAGCTTGCTACTATCAATGTGGATTATTACTATCAAGCTACTAGCGCATTTAGCGTATATGCGGGTATTGGCTTAGGGTATCAAAGCTTTAAACCTAGCTGGACGCCAACGATTATGGGTGCAGAGCAAAATGCCATAGGTGGCGCGCAAAAGGGTGGGTTGGCTGTGCCTTTAAACATTGGAGCGAGCTTTAATGTAAATGCGCATAATCAAATCACACTTGGTGCAAAAATCCCGCTTGTTGCTTATGATTATAAAACTTCTGTGCCCGGTGCGACTTTAGGGCAGCAAGGTGAGCTTCCAGCAAATGTCAAGCTAAGGACTTATATTGTCCAAATTGGCTATAATTATACATTTTAAGTTATAGAATCTGGACAGATTCTAGTAATTCCCACGCTGTCGCTTTTGTTAGCGCAAAAGCCGCGTGGTCTTACAAATGTAAGCAAAGCTCACATTAGCCCTCAAAGTATAAAGTTATAGCTTGCTTCACATGCAGTCGCTTAAGCGACAAATCCATGCTTGCAAACCTATCAACTTCGTTTCTTAAGGGCTAGATTCTATAATATCGCGCTAGCTAGACTAGCGCATTTATGTGCCTTTCACGATATCCACTTCAAAGCGTGCTTTTGCTTTATCTTTAAAAGTTTGTGGCGCAAAGAGATTGAGCAGATACATTTTTGCATTTGAGCGAAATAATCCAAAAGAATCTTTATACAGCCTTGAAATATAAATGATAGCGTAATTTTCCGCGCTGCCTTTATAATCCTCGCAATTATATGTCACTGATTTATAGCATGCTTCCCTGCAGTCCTCACCACTTTGCACATCAAGGCTTATGTATTTATCACTTTTGCCAAATTCTCTTTTATACAAGCCATTGAGCTGATAGAAGCTATCATCGCCTATGCCAAGCCACACATCGCCGCGGATTCTAAAAGTATCAAATTGCGCAAATAAGGGGTTTTCTTTCAAATGCTCAAAAATGCCAACTTGCCTAATATAAGCCTGAAAGAGCGTATTTTGCGCCGCTACATTCACTTCTATAGCGCACAAAATAATGCCACCAAGCACAATATGCTTAAATAAGCTTGATTTAATAATAGCATTAAGCGTAAAAATGCACAAAATCGCCACGCCCAAAGATTCTAAAATCCCAAATCTATCTTGCAAATCTAAAAAACTTGTGTGCTTATGCACCACCACATAGCTAAAGCTCCCTAACCACCAGATGATAAAGCCAGCGATAATCCCCCATACATCGCGCTTGCAAATTTCTTTAGAGCGCTTATAGAGCATATACAGCACAGCAAGGAGGGCAAGCAGCCCAATCGCGCCTGCAAGTATATAGCTTAATTCCACAAGGTTTAAAAGTGATAGAAGAGGCGTTTTGATAAAGGATTTTAAAAGGGCGCTTAAATGCACAGCATTATATCCCTCATACAGCCCATAAGGCTTAAAATACATAAGTTTCACACTATAAAAAATAATAGGCAGCAATATAAAATCTATGTGCTTCCAAATCCACGCCATAAACCACCCAATAGAGCTGCTAGAGCGGCTTTTATAGGGGGTATTAGCATAATGCACATAGAGCAGATACGCAAGGGCTAGCGCGTAGAAAATAAGCAGCGAATTCATCGTAAATGAGATAAAAAAGCATACTAGAGCGCAGATTCTATAAATGCCTTTTATCCATGTATTTTTACTCGCACAAAAATACAATAAGGCAAAAAATGCCACAAAAAAGAGTAGATAGCACAGCGTATAAGGCACATTGATAAGGGCATTGCGTGAGATAGTATTAAAGGGTAAAAGTAAGAAAAGTATGCTTATTCCATAAATCTCATAGGCACTAAAAAGGCGCATACTTTTTAGAATCTGATAGATTATCACGCCGCAAATAAAAAAACTACAAAATGTAAAAAGGCGTGAAAGCGCCACTCCATAGGGCTGCATGGAAATAAAAATCCACTCAAAATAACCATACCATACATTGCCATTTTCGGCAAATTGCCTATTCATCTCATCAAAGCTAAAGTTACCAATAAGCGCAAAATCGTCCCAATAATAGCCATTTGTGTTAAGCAGCATAAGCCCAAAGGCTAGCAAATATGGCAAAAAGAGCAAGATAAAATCATGCTTCAAAGAACCATTTGGCACATATTTTTGGATATCAAATCGTGCAATAAAACTCCGCGCATTTATAGAATCTAGCGCATTAGAGTGGGAATCTTGCTTCTGCCCCCCCCCCCGTTAATTTGTTAAAAATATCCTCCATTTGTGTATCCTTTATGAATGTTTAGTGTAAATATCTAGCTCGATAAGCTCATCAGGCTCAAAATCGCGCGCCGCCTTTGTGCCTATAATTCTATCCCACTCCATGGCCGATATGCCCTCATCTGGGCGTTTAGCATAGAGATTTTCTTCGCTTAAAATCTCGCCTTTTTTAATAGCGCGATTTGCCACAATGGATTTACGCGCGATAGGCTTATTTTTGGCTTCACTAGGCATAGTGCGCTTTATCCCATCGCCAAGTGCTTGCTCAATTTGCCTAATGCCATCTACCATTGCTTTTAACTCATGTGGCTCAAGGCTTGCTTTATGGTCGGGTCCCTCCATATTTTTATCAAGGGTAAAATGCTTCTCAATTACCCTAGCGCCAATGCCCACCGCTGCAAAGGGTATAGCAATGCCTGTGGTGTGGTCAGAATAGCCCACAGGCAAGCGGAAAGCCTTTTGCATGCTTTGAATAGCTTTAAGATTGACATCGCAAAATGGTGTAGGATACTCGGTATTACATTGCATAAGCGTGATATCTTCGCGCTTTGTGCCGCATTCCACAAGCACATTAATCGCAGATTCTATCTCGCCTAGATTTGCCATACCTGTGGATAGAATAACTCGCTTTTGTTGTTTGCCTACGCGGCGTAAATAAGGGAGATTGGTAATTTCACCACTTGGGATTTTAAATAGTTCTAGCCCAAGATTAGCCAAAAAATCTACACTCTTCACATCAAAAGGTGTGGATAAAAATGCAATTCCCTTTTGCTTGCAGTAGCTCATAAGCTCACTCCACGCGCTATCTGGCAAAAAGAGCTTTTGTATCATTTCAAGTTGGGATTCTTTGGCATTGCCCGTATTTTCGATTTGATATTCTGCCTTTTTGGCAAAGCGACTCACGACATTTTCAGGCTTTGCTGTTTGGAATTTCACAATATCTGCACCCGCATCTACTGCCACATCAATGAGCTTTTTAGCAAGGTGTATATCGCCATTGTGATTAACGCCCGCTTCAGCAATTACTAAGACCTTTGTCATACCATATCCTTTAATTTCATAGAATCTAAGAGGCAGGATTGTATCTTTTTTTAGCTTAAGGCAATGCATAAAGCATAGTATCCTTTAAGCTCGCTTCCTTTGATTTTTATCACATTGATTATTTATGCCTAGCCAATTGTGAAGTAAATTATGTTTTTATAGAATCTAGCTTATCAATTTTTTGCGCGGGATTGCCGCTTATGAGATTATTATCGCGAAATCGCTTATAGATAATGCTCCCGGGCGCTACAGTGTTGTTATTGCCAATTTGCGCGCGTGGGAGCAAGTGGCTGCTATCGCCTAATGTATTTTTATCACCAATTTTTGCATAGCCTAGCAAGTCGCTATATGCTGAGATGGTGTTATAGCTACCCATGCTTGCATTATGCCCCATACCACTGCGCGAGTTAAAGAAATTAAAATCACCCACCTTGCATAATGGAGAGATATTGCAAAATAACGCCACGATATTCCCTATGCCAATATCTTTTGTATAAATAAACGAGCTTTTATGAAACATATTTGGGCAAAGAACTTTATCTCTAAGCATAGTTGCAAGCTCTGCACGCAGCACTACGTTATTCCCAATCGCTAGTAAAATCCCATCACTACTATGCAGCCTAGTAATATCACCTACGCATAGATGCAAATATTCTTTTGCGATGTATTGTTTATCACCAAGGAAGCCTGCAAAGCTCACATTGCGTATCACTTCGTTATTAAGAACAAGCTCTGAATCCCTAAGCAATCCCTCTAGCTCTAAGCCAAAGCCCGAGCAGCCATAGATATAGACTTTCATATATCTCCTTTTGATAGAAGTTTAGATTCTATATAGAATCTAATTTGTCGCAAAACATATAGAATCTAGATTCCATATTTATCGTCATTGCAAGCCTTGCAAAGTAATCTAAACTTGTCATTGTAAGCTGAACTGTCATTGCGAGGTGTTGAAAGCACCCAAGCAATCCATACAAAAAACAAGGTTTTAGATTGCCACGAAAATTCTTGCGAACTTTCTCGCAATGACAATCCCAGCCCTTAGCATGTCTTTAATGTTTGCGCTACGCGCTCTATTGATGTGCGACAAGAGCATGCCATCTCGCCTTAGATTCTAGATTCTCTATCTAACGCATAAAATCTAGATTCTACTTCTCCCGCCATCGATAATAATCATCTGCCCTGTGATAAGCCGGGAGAGTGGTGAGAGCAAAAAAGCACAGAGATTTGCCACATCGCCCACCTCGCCTCTGCCAAGCGGATAGCTTGCTAGCTCTTGCTTATACGCACTTGATTGAATTTCTTTAAAGGGCTGTGTAAATTCCGTATCGATTTCACCGGGTAAAATCGCATTAATTCTTCCCCCATAGCGCGCTAACTCTTTGAGGCTGCTCATGCAAAGCGCATTTATCGCACCTTTAGCACACCCATAGCCGCTTAAACCTTCAACGCTTAATATCGAGGCAATCGAAGAGGCAAGCACTATGCTTATATGCTCACTCCTGCGCCTATCGCAGAGAATGCGCACACATTCAAACGCGCTAAAGACATGCACATCAAAGAGGGATTTGATGGCATCTAGATTCTCACTGCGTAGTGGATTCACTCGCCCAAACCCTGCAAAATACGCCATGCCGCTAATCTTGCCATATTCGCTAACAATAGAATCTATCAAGTCTTTAATACCCTCTTGCTTGCTAAAATCATAGATTCTATAGCGAAAGTTCTTACACTCATTTTGTAGCTGCTCTAATCGCTCCTGCCGTCTTGCAATGCCAACCACCCTAGCCCCTAGCGCATCTAGCATTTTTGCACTCGCCATTCCTAGCCCGCTGCTCGCACCCACTACCACGCAGAGCTTATCCCTTAGCCCAAAGATATTGGTAGAATCTAGCATTATCGCACCTCCTCATGCTTTATATGTTCTTTGACACGATAGAGCAAGCTTGTGGTGCATTCTAGATTCTGCACTATCACTAGCCCTACACTTAATCCCACGCCAAATCCCGCTAGCAAGGCAGTTTTATCGCTAATGCGCCCTTGTTTATTATCACACAGCAGCAGGGGGATACTCGCACTACTTGCATTCCCAAAATGCTCTATGTGCAAAGGGGCTTTATGCGCGATGTTAAGCTTGGCTGATAGATAGTCATTTATCATCTTATTTGCCTGATGAAAATAGCATTTTTCTATATCTTCAAGGCTTAAATGCGCGTAATCAAGCAGTTTTTGGATATTTGGCGGCAGATGCTTAATAGTAAAGTCAAACACCTCTATGCCATTAATCTGCTGGCAGGCTTGTGTGTTGGCATTGCCATTACTATCGATAAACTCGCTAAAAGATTGCTCTGTGAGCGGGTGTTTTAGCCCACCAAAGGGCGCTATGATATTTGCAAACCCACTGCCAATGGTAGAGAATCTAAAATGCGCCCTCATCGCTTCTTGGCTATATTCTAGCGCCGTGCAGCTGCCCACATCGCTAAAAAGCAATGCCGCAGATTTATCCTTGTGATAGGTGATGTTTGAGGGTGCATCGCCTACAAAAAGCAATATCCGCCTAGCACCACCACCATTTATGTGGCTCATGGCTGCATAGAGTCCATACACATAGCCTGAGCAGCCCATAGCAATATCATAGGCAAAGCACTCACTACTTAGCCCTAGATGCTCTTGCAAGAGGCATGCAGTCGCTGGGAGCTTGTATTCATGCTGCTGTGAGACCACTATAAGCCCATCGATAGAATCTAGCTCCCATTTAAGTGCCTCTAAGCAGGCTTTCGCGCAAGGAGCATATAAATCTAGCAGTGTTTCATCATTTGCATTCCCATAATCGCGCTGCAACTCATAGCGCGTTTGTATGCCTGTGGTCTTGATGATTTTGCGCTTATCACGCTCGCTGAAGTTTGGATTAAGCGCGTTTTGCACCCTTTTAGAGGGTAGCATGGTGGCTATGTGGCAAATCCTTGCGTGTTCTATGGTTGCATTCATTCCACACCTGCTAGTTTTAGAATATCGCTTACATGCTTTAGCTCCCTAATCTGCGCAGGTGTGAGCTTTTTTTGCAATTTAGAATCAAAGAGCGCGATAAGGCTTAAATGCGCCATAGAATCCCAATCTGCAAAGCCCTCTAGCAAGTCGCTAGGCTGTAGGGTGTTAAGCTCTAGCATAAGGATATCTTCTAGCTCGTTTAAGAGGTCTTGAGTACTCATGTGAAACTCCTTTAAGGTTATTTATGGCATAGCCATAAGCAAATATTGCAAAGTAAATATGTTGGAGGCAATACTTGATTATGACTAGGGAATTTGTGGTTGTGTAGGTGCGTGTTTTTTTGCTAGCGCGCTCAAATTGATTGCCCAAAGGACAATTATGCGCATGTGAGTGATAAAGATAAATTAAGAAGTAGTAAAGCTCTATCTTTAGGAGAAATTTAGTTCTGCCCCCCCCCCATTAATTGTAAGTAACATTGCCTCTTTTTGCAAGATTTGTGCAGAATCTATACTATAAATTTTTTTCGCCGGATTCCCATAATAATACGCCCATGCTTTTAGCGTGCGCCCCATATTAAGGCTCATAGGTCCTAAGCACGCGCCAAGCTCAAAGCGGCTTTTTGGCAGCACGAGGCTATGGCTGCCGATGTGGCAGTGCTTCGTAAGCACGATATGCGAAGCTTTGACATTGCGCATAGAATCTAGCACGCAAGGTCCCACCAAATAGCCGCCCACAAAATCATCGCTTGTAGCAAAAATCTTGCTATAGCTGCTCATACCGCAAAAATCGCCAAAACACACGCTAGAATCTAGCCCATTCCCGCCTGTGATACTCGCAAACGCGCCAATATGCACAAAGCTCCCAAGCCTTATTACGCCGCTTAAAATCACAAAATCATCAATGCGCACATTACTGCCAATGCTAATTTTGCTAGCACCATAGATTCTAGCAAGCCGCGAGATAAGCACATTTTGACCCAATGACTTAAATCCCATAGAATCTAGCTCATCTTGCGTATAATGCCCTGCGTTGCGTTGCGCACGCATAAGTTGGTCTATCATCACAAGCTCCCTCCGCCATCAAGCACGATATTCTGCCCCGTAATCCAGCGCGCCCCCGGACTTAGCAAAAAGCTCACAAGCGGGCTTATATCCTCCACACTGCCTATGCCTAGCGGGTAGGCTTTGTCCATAGATTCTATATACGCGCTATCGTATATGGCGCTCCACTTTTCTATCATCTCTGTTTTGGTAAAGCCCGGAGAGATGGCGTTTATGCGGTATTTTGGCGCGATTTCTAGGGCGATTGAGCGCACAGCGGCATTTATGGCGGCTTTACTTGCTGCATAGTTGCTAATGCCTTTTTGCGCTTTCACACTCGCATTTGAGCTAATCCACACAAAGCTAGCGCCCTGCACAGACTTCGCGCGCCTATCAAGCAAGCCTTTAAGCAGCTGCAGATTCCCAAAGTAATTGACATCAAAAATCGTGCGTGCGTTTTCCACAGACAGCGCCGATGAAATCGGTGCTGTCTGCTGGAGACCAGCAGATAGCACGGCTCCATCGAGGCTGCCATATTCTCTAGCGAGATTCAAAGAAAAGCTATCAAGCCCAGCAATTTCACTAATATCCTTGATAATGGGGATAAATAGCTCTTTATGCGGGGCTAATTCGCGCTTAGATTCTAGCCGTGCCTTATCGCGCCCAAGTGCTAGCACGCGCGCGCCTAGCGCATTAAGGCTTAGGGCTATATGTGCGCCTATGCCGCTGCTCGCACCACTTATTAGAAAGCTTTTTCCAGCAAAAAGGCGTGGTTCAAAAAGTGTCATATTACGCCTCTATATGCGCGCCTGCTAGCGCGATAATATCGCTTATACATTCGCATTTTGCTAAGTCATTGCCGCTTATTTGCATGCCAAAGAGGCTATGAAATAGCGCGATAAGCGAAACCACAGCCAAGCTATCCCATTCTTCTATAGAATCTAGGCGCATCTGCGCGCTTAGCGGCTCATCGCGCTGCATGGCATCGGCTAGGTGAGTGAGAAAGGTTTGTGTAGTCATAAAAACTCCTTTGTTAAAATTTTTTTAAGAATTCGTCTTTGCGCGCTAAATCGCAGATTCTGCAAACTCAGCTCGAGTCATTTGCATCACAGCAAACTCCTTTCACCTCGTTTTTGCAAACTACGATTTCTCATCGCAAATACTAGAATTCTCACTATTCTCATTCCGCGTGGGCTTCTTGTCTTTTGCGCCATATTGCTATTTCCCCTCATCATACACCCCTACCTTTTTGCTAAAAAATAGAGAATCTAGCCCTAAAATAGCATTGCCCCAGGCTAGTCCCGCGCCAAAGCCGGCTAAATGTATTTTTAAGGGTGTTGCGCGTATAGAATCTAAATTCGCGCCCTTAGAGCCACTTGTAGAGCCATTTTCTGCCCACTCCGCACCCAAAGTATCGCAAATCGTAGCAGGCACGGAGCAGCCGCTTAGATTGCCATACTTGTTTGTCGTGGTGTTTGGGACTTTGTCTTTAGGGAGCTTGAGCGCGCGCGCGATATTATCGACAATGTATTTATTCGCCTGATGAAAGAAAAAATAATCTATATCCTGCGCCTCTATCTGCGCGAATGCAAGTATTTGTGCAAAGCTCTTAGGGTAGTGCATAACAGCAAAGTTAAAAATCGCCGCGCCATCCATATACATATCGCTAAGGCTGCGCACATTTGATACTTCAAAGACCTTGCTTTCAGGGATTATGCTAGGTGTGGGCGTCCTGCACGCACCTTGTGGGATAATAAGCTCATAGAATTTCTCGCCCTTAGCGCCTAGCTCGATATAGGCAGGATTATCATTTGGCGTGTATTCAAGCAGACTTGCGCTCACGCCATCGCCGATAATGGGTGCTAGATTAGAATCTAGCGGATTGACATAGCGGCTAAGCGTATCGCCACAGAGGAGTAGCACGCGCCTAGCCCCACCGCTCTCAATAAGGCTATGCGCCATATAAAGCCCATAGAGATAGCCGCTGCAGGCTTGATTAATATCAAAGCTTGCGCACTGCTCGCTTAAGCCTAGTCGCCCATGCAGGTAGCACGCACTAGCAGGCAGGATATAATCAGGCGTTTGCGTTACAAAAATAAGCGCATCAATGCTATCTCGCGGAATGTGTAGAGAATCTAGCAAGATATTTGCCGCCTGCTCGCCTATATCGCTAGCGGTAATGTGCGTATCTGCGACATGGCGGCTCTGCAAACCGATGACCTTTTTAATGCGTGCTAGGGCTTTCTCATCGCCTTTGTAGATAGTGTGCAGTTCAGAATCTATATCGATTTGTCGCGGCGGGACAAGTGTGATAATACCTCGCAAGATAGCATGATGAAATACTGCCCTCATGCTGCCCCCTTATGCGCAAAGCCGCGCGGGACGCTTAAAAATTGCGGTGTGTGCGGAGCTTGTGAGCGTGGGGTTTGTGAAAGACGCGCGCGAGTGTGTAGAAAATGCGCGGTATGCGTGTGTGCATACAGGCGCGAAATCTTTATTTTGGCTTCGTTGCTTCTGCCCCCCCCCCCGTTAAATGTAGAAACTATCTTTTCATGCTCGTTTAAAAACCGCGCTTCGCGCTCTTTTAATGCATTTTTATCTAGCATTTTTAGCAGCCTTGCGGGCGCGCCAAAATAATAGCCAAAGCCCTTTAGCGTGGTATCGCCTACAAGGCTTTGAGGTCCTAGATTTGCGCCTTCTTCAAAGGTCGTATTTGGCAGCACAAGCGACATTGCCGCGATGTGATTATGCTTAGGCAGCACAATATGACTTTGCTTCACATTGCGATACATGCTTGGCACGCAGGAATTTACCAGCACGCCAGAGGCTAAATCATCGCTTATGGAGAGTATTTTGCTCCCAAGGGAGAGCGAGCAGAAATCGCCTAACTCCACGCTAGAATCTAGCCCATTCCCGCCTGTGATAGTCGCCTGCGCAGATATGTGGATAAAGCGCCCTAGCTTTATCGCGCCGCTTAAAATCACAAAATCATCAATGCGCACGCAATCGCCAATGCTAATTTTTTGCGGTGTGTAAATCACTGCCTTGCGCGAGAGTAGCACATCACGTCCAAGCGATTTAAAGCCAAAGCTTGCTAGCTCTGCTTGTGTATAAAAGCCGCTATTATCCTGTGCGCGCATGGTTTGGGTCATAAAATCATTCATTCTTGCTCCTTTATTATGATAGAAATGCCCTGCGTTGGAGGTAGGCTAAGAGGTATGGCAATGGGCGAATGCGCGTTCAAAGTGCCATTATTTAGATTCTCTAAAGTGTGCAAAAATGGCGTGTTTCGCTCACCTTTTTGAAAATGCACGAGGACTTCTTTTATTTCTTGTGGCTTTTTTGCGCGAGCTATTTTTTGCGTGCTAGATTTATGTGTGGCTTTTTGTGTGAGATGTTTGACAATGAGGGCAAAGGATTGCTGTAAGAATAGTGCTTCAAGGCGGCGACCCAAAGCGCGACAGCTGATAGTTATATCAACAATTTCTATGCAGGATTGCTCTTTGTGCGAATAACTATCCAAAGAGCAATTGATAGAGCCTACGACAATGCCTATCACCCCGCTTTCGCTCAATTTATCTTTCATACCAATGCACACCACGCAATAGTCCTTAGATTCTAGCCACTGCTGCACTTGAGAGAGGCTCGGGCGCGTGTAGTTGGCGATAAATTGATTTGTTTTATTAAGTAGCTCATAGATACGCTGTGTTTGGGAAAAGTCATTCACACTAAAGGTAAGCTCAATTTCAAGCGAGCGGAAATACTCCTCATCGCTCAATGCCCTAAGCTGCTCGCGCGCAGTATTTGCAGCGATATCGCTTGAGCGAAGCATATCTTCACTGCTGCTAAAAAAGCGCTGCAAGCGCGGATATAAAAAGAGCTGCCAGAGCGTATATTGCACACTTGTAGCGTGGATAGTATGCGCGTGCGTGTGCTGTATGCTCTTAATTTCAGCGATATTATCATCGATAAATAGCATAGAATCTAGTCCGATATTAAAGGCTTTTGCAATAGATTCTAGGCTGCTAGCCTTGCTCTGCCAGTGCGCTTGCACATTATCAAAATCGCTTAGCTTTAAGGGGAAATCGCGCCTTTGCCTAAAGAGGTTTGCTACATCTTGCATCTGGTTTTTAGAGGCAATGGCAAGCAAATAGCCCTGCTTTTTAAGCGATAGAATCTGCTCTTGCAGGGCAATATGCGCTGGGGTTAGGAGAAGATTTTGCGCGCCATCTTCGCCCAAAACGCCGCTATAGAGCGTATTATCTAAATCGCACACGATGGCTTTAAGGTTTGGCAGCAGCAGGCTAGGGAGGATTCTAAGCCCTAAGATTTGCGCGAGTGCGAGTGTAGCGGCATTGCTTAGCCTTGTGCCTGTGATAGATTCTTTAGTATCTAAAAAGGGTGCGTTTGCGCTAGATTCTGTATCAAGTGTGTTTGTGTGCGGCTGTGTCTTAGCGGAGCTAGATTCTATGGTGCGGCTAGATTCTTTACTAGATTCTGTAGCATTTATAGAATCTAGTGCGCTAGCAAGCTTGGCGCGCTGCTTGCAGGCTGCTAAAATATCCATATAAATTATGGGCGCGCTAGGGCTTTTAGGCTTTGGCATGCTAGATTCTAGCAAGGGCGTTATGCGCGCACTTTCATCAAGTAAAAGCACGATGATAGGCACTTGGGGAGCTTGCGCGCTTAAATAACTAAGACGCTCTTGCAAGAATGCCACAAGGCTAGATTCTATAATGCTATAGCGCGCGCAGTCAATGAAAAGCAGCATAATATCCGCGCTTAAAGCATTTGTCCCACTTATGCCACTTTGCGCGTCTGCTGCGTTAGTATTTGCAAAGCTTAGTGAATCATCATAATCGCTATAGCTGCATTGCGCACGCAAATTTGATGCGGCTAAAAACGCGCCTAAAACGCGCTCTATTGGCTCAAAGGCGGCATTGCGATAGATATGCACTCTAAAAGCCTTTTGCGCGCTATTTGGCTTAAAGGTTAGTAGCTGCGCTCGCTTTAGCTGCGTGCTAAATATAGTATTTGTCATGCGCGTCCTCCTTTTGCACGCTCCTGTTGGCTCATTGTAAGTAAGGCTTGCAAAAGCGCGCTATCTGGAGCGGGGAGGCTTTGAGGAAGTATGCTTTGTGTTTGGTTGGTGGCAAGCTTATCAAGGCGCGGGGTAAAGTAGGCAATATCGCTTAAGCTTGCCATATAAGATTCTAAAAGCATTTTTGCAAGGGTATATTCCTTAAAATCCCGCGCTTTAGTGTCTATAAAGCGAGTAGATGGGCTAAAAATAGCGCGCAAAGATGTGCTTTGTGAGGTGCTAGAATCTGGTGCTAGCGCTTGTAAGAGCGTTTGTAAGCCAAAGATATAGCAGTCTATAAAGTTATACAGCACCGCTTTATCAAGCCATTTTGCGTTACGCGCGCGGATTTGCGGTGTGGCAAAGTAGTAAATATGTGTAGGTGCAAAATCCTTTATCGCCGCTAGCGCGTTTGTGCTAGGCTTAAAGGCATTGTAGCGCATAGCTTTATAAGGCATAGAATCTATTTTATGCGCATAAAATGTCGCTAGCACTTCCGCACCACCGATATATAAAAGCTTAGCGCACACATCGCCTAGCCCACTGCTAGCACCTATGACTAATGCTTTTTGGTTTTGAAATGGCTTAGTGTGCAGGGCATTTTTGTGCGTGCGTGCGAGCGTTTGGAGCGGGGTAGATTCTAAGCGATTAGGGCGGATAAAGGCTTTGATAGTGCCTTGCATACAATCATTTGCAAGCGCGTTAAAGTTAATCGTATAGCAGGGCAGAAGGGCGTGTTTTTTGTAAGTGTAGTGCAGTGTGGGCTTATGCGCGCGCTGCGTGATAGAATCTAGCAAATCTTTAGGCTTTACTTTAGGCTTTGGCGCGCTAATAGGGCTTTGTAGAGAATCTAGCTCGGGGTTGTGTATAGAATCTAGCGGCACGCGCTTAAGTGAAAGCGCGCTATAAATGCTACTTAGCCCCGGGACTTTCATACCCACAATGCGCGTGCTAGCAAGCAGTGTAGTAATGCTTAGAGAATCTAAACGCGCGCTAACTAGTGGAAAAAGTGCGCTTAAAATCTTTAGATTATACGCTAGATTCTCACTCCCGCTACCCTCACACAAAAGCGCGCAAGTGCTAGCAATTTTGCGCGAAAATTTGACATTATGCTGGGCAAGCGGGCTAGCATAAGGTTTAGTAAATTGAAAAGTGCAGGCGAGCTTACTCATAACCAATCCTTGCGACATAAGCGCGTATGTGAAGTCAAAAGGCGCGTAGTGTGGGTGTAAAGTTTCATTATGCCCCCCCCCCCGTTAATTGTTCATCTAACTTGTGGAGACTAAATGGCGCATTGACAAAAAGCGCGTTTGGAAATTCGGCATTGAGGGAGGTGAGGCTATAGCGCGCTGGAGTAAGATTGTGCATTTTTATAGAATCTAAATTTTGCGTAGAATCACCCGGCAGTTGCTGGAGTATCTGCTCTAAGATATAAAAAACTTGATAGATTCCATACACGATATTTGTGCCAAAAAAGCTCGCGTATGTTTTGTCGATATGCACGGGATTGTAGTCTCCGCTTAGGCGCGCAAATGCGGCTAAATCATCTCTTGTAATCTTTGGCATACTCCCTCCTTTATTTCTTTAATTCCACAAGCTCGATAAGCAGGCGGTTTGGCAGCATGATAAAGCATAGCCTTGCAAAATAGCTAGATTCCATAATTGGCACAATAAGGCGAGGCTTGGCGCGCGTTGGCATTTTCGCAGCCGTGCCTGTGGTAGCACTCGCTCTTGTTTCACGCATGCTTTGCCCTTGCTCACTTTTCATTATGCCCCCCCCCCCGTTAAAATCACTGCTTAAAAGAATCTCTGCTTGATTTTCCCCATAATGTTGATTTTTTTTACGCGCGTGGGGCGTAGATTCTAAAATACTTGCGCAATCTGCTTGAATATTTTGGCTTTCAAAAGCAAGATGATAAAGCTTGTTGTGATGCTTGAGGTAGGTATCAAGGCGCGTGCTTTGGGGGAGATTTTCTAATAACTCCACGCGCGCGTTTTTAGCAGTATTTGCATTTGAGGTAAGAAACACGCCCTTTACGCCCTGTGCCTCATCGATAAACTCCGCTTCATACACAAAGCCTAGCAGCTCAAATAAAGGCAGCTCGCGCTCAATGCTTTTGCACGCCACGCCGATATGGTGTAGCGGGAGTGCTTGCAGCGGCTCATAATGTGGCGCGCGCGTAGTTGGTATAGCACTATTTGGCATTCACTAGCTCCGCAATCTTTGCTATAAGCGCTTCTTGTGATGTGAGCGTGGGTAAATCTTCTTGCCCAAAGGCTATATCAAATGTCTCCTCGCAGCTCATAATAATATCAATATGTGCAAGCGAAGTCCAAGCAGGGCAGCTGCTCATACTAAGTGCGGTTTGTGCGTTAGCTGGCGTTTCTAGGATATTGCTTAAAATCTCATAGACTTGTTGTTCAATACTCATATTAGCTCCTTAAGGTGAGTGGGATAAAGAGGGCGCAAAAATGCGCAAAAGTAAGTAAAAATAAGCGTAAAAAATGCAAGAATAAAAAAAGTAGAATGACAAAAGGCGCTCAAGGCTAGCAAAATACCAATAAAGAGAATGTAAGAAAAGAAAGTGTAAGGGAATAGAAAAGGGGTGCTTAAAATCTTTAGTTTTGCCCCCCCCCGTTAAATAATGACTTAAAAGCCTATCACCGATTCTAAGCGCGCGTTCGCATTCATAACTTACAACGCGCAGGGTAGAATCTAGCGTTTTTACGATGTAGGATTTTTGGCGCGCCGTGTGCTGCGATGTATGCGCCGCTATTTGGCGCGATGTGTGGCTTTGCGCGCTAGATTCTATAAGGCTAACGCCATTTATCTTATTTGCAGTGTTAGATTGCGCGTGTATAGAATCTAGGCTAGATTCTATATGCTCAATGCCCACAATGGCACCGGGTGTGGCGATGTAGTCTGGAGCGCTTTCTATCATCTGGGCTTTAAAAATGCGCATAGTGCTTGTATTCTGCGGGCGCAGGGGATTTATCACAAGGCTCTTTGCGCCTAAATCTGGGGCATTAAGCGCGCGGATAAAATTAAAAATCTCCCTTGAGCTTTTATGCCAATTAATCCACTCATCGCCGCTTACGCGCGCAGGGCAGTAAAAGCCCACCTTATGGATAGAATCTTGCTTAATTGGCGTGGCTTTATCCTCTTGCAGGAGGCAGAGTGCATCATAGAGAATCTGCGCGCATTGCGTATGTGCGGTGTGTAGCAGGGTAGAGTAATCATCGCTATCGCTAATGGGGAAACTTCTTTGTAAGATAATATCGCCGCTATCAATACCGCTATCGACAAAATGCACAGTGATACCAAAGTCTTTTTCATCATTAATAAGCACCCAATTAAGGATATTTCTACCGCGATAAAAGGGCAGCTTGCCCGCGTGGCAGTTGATAGTCTTTAGGCGTGGCGTGGAGATAAGCGGCTCTTTAAAGATTTGATTAAAGCTCATTGAGACAAAAATATCGCAATTAAAATGCGTAATTTGGGAGAAAAACGCGCTTGAATTAATATCTTTTGCCTTGATGCAAGGGATATTATGCGCGCGTGAGAGTTCAAGTAGCGTGTTATCGGTGCTATCAAATCGTGGCGTAACAAAGCAGATTTCAAATCGCTTAGATTCAATAATCTTTCTAAAGGCGTTATGCGCCCAAATCCCATCGGCAAAATAGCCTATTTTAAGCCGCCGCATAGGCTGCTCCTTTGGGTGTGGTGGGCGCGATGTGCATAAGTGGGGTGAGTGGAGTAAGTATTGGCGTGGGTAATGTAAAGTCTGCGCACAAAAAGAAGCGCGCAAAAATACCTATAAAGGTTTGTTCTGCCCCCCCCCCCATAGAAATAATAGAAATATCCTCTTTAAAGCGATATGATAAGAAATACTTAGAATCTGCTACGGAGAGGCGATTATACGCCGCACTATCATACACCATACCGCCGATATAAAAGGGTATAAGTGTGGTGGCAAATTGCTTTTTAAATACAAAAAGCGAATCGGCACTATCCCCGCTGCGCCCGCCGCCTAAAATACAGGTTTGTAATCCCCTCTCCGCGCTAAGTTCAAAAAACGCTTCAAAAAGCGCGCCCATCGCATTAAGGTTGTGAGATAGGCTTAGCGGCGCGTTTGCCCCTAAGTGATAATAGCCGCAAAGATTATCAAATAAAAATATGCCCATAGCCACGATTTGCCCTTGATAGCGCGCCTCTAGCATAATGCAGTCTTTAAGAGAGAGTAGATTACTAAGATATTGGCGTGAGAAAAAGTAAAAATCCTGCGCGCCATTGCGCTCCATAGTCTGCGTATAAAGCGTGTGAAAGGCGCTCACATCGCGGCTTTGAGTAATGCTAAGTAGCTGTCTTGCTTTCCTTAGCTTGCCTCTTAGGCGCGAGCTGTAGTGCGCAAAACGTGTTTTAGAATCTGTGCTTACCACCACTATATCGCGCTCTTTAGCAAAAAAATCTAGCAAAGGCTCAAATGCCCTTGTATGCGCGAAATAGGGGTGAAAGCGGATAAATTCTGCGATGATATGCTTAGCTCTAGCCTGCTTTGCTTGCGCGCATAAGGCGTCTTGGAGGAAAGCTTGGTCGCTGCTATTGGTGTAGTAGCCGCCATATCCATAAGGAGAACTCATATCAAAGTAGGGTGTGTCCGGTATGGATTGGACTTGAGCGATGTTATAAAAGAGCTTTTGTCCTTGCGCGCCCTGTTGCTGTGTATAAGAAAAGTGAAATATATGCTCATTAGATTCTAAAGTGCTTGCCGCGTAAGCATTGCTTGTAAAAATGCAAAAGGGCATAGAATCTATAGAATCTGCAGCGGCTAGATTCTCATTATGTAGAATATTATGTGTATTTTGCGGGGTTTTAAGCATTCCTTACGCCCTCAATAACTGCCATAGCGTTCATCATTACATCATTAGCAAAAGTTTTAACAGTATAAAATTGTGTGATAGAGTAGTTTTCTCCGCTATAAAGGCTTTGAATATCTTTATCCGTTACATATCTCACAAAACCTGTATGCGCGTAATTTCCTTCAACTGGCATGCAAGCATGATAGCCCACATTTTTATCTTCAAATAAGCCAAAAGTCCCCTCCATAGGCGTAATACTAAAAAATTTGCCTCCAACTTTAAGTTTTTTCATAGCTTTTTCAACGATAGTCTTTGCCTTGTCAAAAGTATTACAGGTTAAAGACGCACAATCAATCCATGCGTCAAAATAATCATCTGCAAACTCATCGATTTTTTCTGCATAATCACCTTGCTTGATGGTTTCTAAAAAGGGTGATAATCCCTCTTGTTCTAGGCGTTTTGCACACCGATTGCAGCCTATTTCGCTCCATTCAATTCCGCTTACACTAAAGCCCTCTCTTGTCATATACCACACATTTGCACCAGTGCCTAATCCTAATTCTAAGATTTTTATCTTTTTTCTGTCGGGCGCAGCGTAAAAATTCCTTGCTACAAATCGTATAAGCTCCTCGCTTGGGTATTTACCCCATTCTTTATTTTGAAAAATTGTTTCCCACAATTGCTGATTTTTCTGCACATTCATACGCACTCCTTGTATTTTGATTTAAAATTCATACCACATGCCTTTTGGGCGCGGTGTAAAGGGGATTTTGTAGAGAGAGATTTTGCGTAGAGAAAAAATGTAGGGGAGAAAATTTAGAATTTTTATTGACAAAAGTGTGAGAATCTAGGCAGACACAAAGCGGAGTAAAAACATTTATACTATCCCCCCCCCCGTTAAAATATATATCTTTTAAGTTTTTAGCGTGCGGCGCGGAAGTAGATTCTGTAAAAATTTGCGATTCGAGCGGATTTTTGTATAGCACGCTTTTGGGTGCGATATGCACATTATGGCGCACCATCATATTAGAGCCTAGAAAGCTCTGCTCGCCGATGTGTGAGCCGCCATTGACCACACTTGCGGTTGAGAGATGGCAGAAATCGCCTATCACGCAATCATGCTCCACAAGGGCTTTTGAATTAATAATGCAGGCTCTGCCGATAGTGGCGTTAGCATTTATAAGCGCGTGGTGCATGATAATCGTTCCCTCCTGTATTACTGCGCCCTTTGCAATGTATGCGAGCGGCGATTTGATAGAGGGGAGATTGTAGCCCATTTGCTTTAGATTTTGGTAAATACGCATTCTATGCGCGGCGGTTTTAATCTGTCCAAGCGCGATATGAGCGTGCTGCACTTGTGTAAGAAGTGAGGGCAAAAGTTCATCACCGCCTAAGATTTTATAACCTAGCAGGCTTGTAACGCCGCTTTTAAGTGCGCTAGCGTCCAAAAGCCCAAAAATACTAAATCGCGCTTCTTGCTCGATGACATCAATGCACGCGCGCGCATGACCGCCTGCGCCGATGAGCAGTATAGGGGGCTTCATTTGCGGCCTCTATTGATTTGATACATCGCGCATTCGCGCGCCATCATTTGAGTTTATAACATCGCGCATTCGCGCGCTGCTGGGAATATTCACAATCGTATCGCTTAGGGCTATGGCATTGCGCAAATCGCCGCATTGTGCGTGCGCATACATAGGTGCTAGATTATTAAGCTGCCATATCGGGCGCGTCATAATGCCCTGCGCATTGCTACGCTCTAGGAATGTATCGCGCGCCTTTTTAGAATCTAGTCTTATAGCATTTAGCCAAAAATTTGGGAGCGTGCCGCTGCGCGCGTTTATAAAAGTTATATCGCTAAAAGATTCAAAAAAATCCGCATAACTTTGTGCAATGGCGCGTTTAGAATCTAGCATTTTGGGCAGTAGCTCAAGCTGCGCGCAAGCAAGCGCGGCGTTGATATTGGGCAAGCGGTAGTTAAAGCCTAGCTCATCGTGGCGATATTCGTAGGCGTGCGGGATTTTTGCTGTGGTGGTTAGATGCTTTAGGCGCTTGGCAAGGGATTCATCATTAGTTAGGATTATACCGCCACCGCCGCAGGTGATGGTTTTGTTACCATTAAAGCTCAAAATGCCGCAAATGCCAATAGTCCCTGTGTGAGTTAAGAATTCGTCTTTTTGGTAATTTTCAGGGAGTGCTGCGCCCTGCTTGTGCGATAGACGCTCTAGTCTTATCTCCGCGCACGGCTTGTACAACCCTGAAAATTCCTCAAAAATACTAGAATCCTTTTGCGCGTCATACTCTGCTTTGCTATGACGCACGCCCAAGCCCAAAGAGCAATTGTAATAGCTGCCTAGGCTCTCTGCCGCGTCCTCTATGAGCCAAATTCCCCATTCATCGCAAATTTGCTTTATCTCATAAATCCTAGCAGGGTGTCCAAAGGTGTGCATAGGCACGCACGCTTTAATCACCTTGCCGCTGTGCTTATTGTGTGCTTTGCCTGCTTTCATAATCGTGCTAGATTCTAAAAATGCTCGCAATGCCTTTGGCGAAAGGCTTAGAGAATCTACATCGACATCAATATAAATCGGGCTTGCCCCAGTGTAGGCAATGGCGTTACTTGTAGCAATAAAGCTTAGCGGCTGTGTGATAACTTCACAGGCAGTATCCACACCTAGCGCGTGCAGGGTAGCATGCAGCGCGCAAGTGCCATTTGTCGTAGCAATGGCGTATTTTGAGCCACAAAATGCGGCGATTTGGCGCTCAAAGGTATTGACAAACTCGCCTACACTTGAGACAAAGCCACTTTCAATGCAGGCATTCAAATACGCTTTTTCATTTCCCACAAAAAGCGGCTCATGCAAGGCGATATGCCCCTGCTTTTTGTCATAAAGCTCGCGGATAAATGCAAAGATAGAATCTAGATTCTCTAAATTAGAAGCCGCCAAGTGCCTCGCTCCTTAAAGTAAAATAAATTAAAACTTAAAAAAGCGTATTCTAGCAAAAATATCTAAAGAAAAAATTGAATGTTTCATTTCGAAAAGATAAAACATAAAAAAGCAATATTTCCTTATTTTGTTTACCCATATTAATAATTTTTCTTAAATATAAATAGCGAAATTATTCAAAATAAATTTACATTTCAAAGGGGTGTATAGTATTGAGTTTGTGGAAGAGTTTTTCATTAGGACAGAAGTTTATAATCTTACAATCTGTCGTGTTTGTGGTGCTTTTAGTGCCATTTTTGTTTTTGGTTGATGGGGTGATGACAAAGCATTCTAAGGAGCAAATAGAAAATCAACTTAATGTGATTGAAGATGTATTAGATACAAGTTTAGATGTATTTTTTACACGGATTTTAAATAATATCAAAAATTCATTTGATGTGTTTGAAGCGGTGCAAGCTCGGTATTATGGCAAGGCAGGTAATAGTTCTTATAAGCTCGGTGAGAGTGTGAATGTGGGCGGCAAGCAAGTGCCTGCGCTATATTATAATGGCGTCTCTTTGGCGGAGAATACGGATTTTATCGAGTATTTTTCCTCTGTGATGGGGAGTGAAGCGACATTTTTTGCGCTAGATTCTCAAGGGGACTTCACACGCATTAGCACATCTTTAAAAGATAGTGAGGGCAAGCTAGCCATTGGCACGACACTTGGGAAAGAACACCCAGCATTTGCAGAGATTAAGGCAAAGCGCGCATTTAGTGGGCGTGTGAGGCTCTTTGGTAAGGACTATATGGGGATTTATAAGCCTTTATTAGATGCTAAAAGTGAAGTCATTGGCATTGCTTTTGTCGCGGACGAGCTAGATACAGCCTATGAAAATCTAAAAACTAGGCTTGCTAAAATCGCAGTAGGGGAAAGCGGCAAGATAATGATTATTGATAGGAGATATGATAGGTTTATTGTCGGCGGGCAGGAGAATGAAAAGCCTAGCGCACTTTCATTTTATAAACATATTCAAGAGGGGCTAGCGGAGGGCTTTGTAGAGTATAAAGATAAGGGCGAAGTGTATGAGATTTCTACATTGCATAATCAAATTGTGGATTTGTATGTGGTTACACAGGCGCGGCTAAAGGATTTTACACAATTTAATGTATTTTTAGAGCGCTTTATGCTTATTGGCATTTTGCTGCTAGTATCTGTGGTGCTAGTCATCTCATATTTGGCTGTGCGGCGTGCGGTTAAGAGGCTTATGAAGCTCACTAAAATCATCACTACATTTTTGTCTTATGTCAATTTTGAGGAAAAGAGCGCGCCACCTATTTTGGAAATCAAAACGCGCGATGAGATTGGTAATATCGCCCATAAGCTTAATGAATCTATGCTCAAAATTCAAAAAGGTTTAGAGCAGGATATGGAGGCGATTAATGATACTTTTAGAGTTGTTGAGAGCGTAAAAAAGGGACATTTGGATAATAAAATCAATAAAACGCCGCATAATCCTAATCTTGTGCATTTAAAAGAGCTTATTAACGAGGCTTTAGCGCAGATTGAAGCAAATGTGGGCAGTGGGATTGATGTGCTAGGGCAGTATCAAAAGGAAAATTATAGCAATAAATGCGATGAAAGCAATATAGAGGGCGATATTTTAGGATTCTATCAAAGCATTAACGCACTGCGCGAAAGTATGATTGCAACCATTAAGGCGCGCATTAAAGTGAGCGAGCATTTAAGCCAAGTCTCACAAGAGCTTGGGCAGTCTGTGGCAAAAATCACAAGTGGGGCTAATCAGCAGGCTTCGAGCCTAGAGGAGAGCGCGGCGACGCTTAATCAAATTAATTCTTCTATGCAGGGCATTAATCAACGCACGCTAGAGGTAACCCAGCAAAGTGAGGATATTAAAAAGATTATAGGCATTATCCGCGATATCGCCGACCAGACGAATTTGCTCGCACTCAATGCCGCTATTGAGGCTGCGCGCGCAGGCGAGCATGGGCGAGGATTTGCAGTGGTGGCTGATGAAGTGAGAAAACTAGCAGAACGCACGCAAAAGTCTTTGAGCGAGATTGAAGCAAATACCAATATTCTAGTGCAAAGCATTAATGATATGTCAGAATCTATAAAAGAGCAGACTGCGGGCATTGAGCAGATTAATCAAGCTATGGTTGAGCTAGAGCAAGTAACGCAAGAAAATGTCAATATCGCGCAGCATTCGCAGGACATCAGCAGCGCTATGGAGGGCATTGCGGGGAATATTTTAGAAGATGTGCGCAAGAAGCAATTCTAGATTCTGTATTTTCTAGCGCTTGTAGAATTAAAGCTTCATACGCTTTATTCTTTAATGTAATAGGGCGCGAATACGCCCGGCTTTCGCGCTAGCAAAAGCAACAGCGTGGCACGCATAGAACTGACCTTAAAAAATGAAGTTGATAAGCTGCGTAAGCGCACAAGCGCAGACTATAGAATCTGCAAACAATAGCTCACAATAGTTTAATGGCGTGCTTCATAAGTAAGGATAGTAGTATTTTGCGCGTGTGTTACATCTTTTAGGCTTAAAAATGTGGGCGTAAAATCTATAAGCATTTTTGTAGAAGTAATGTGATTTTGCGCCACAGCGCGCGCGTATAAGCCACGATAATATTTAGCATAGTGGCTTACCTTTTTGCCATTTTTTAAAAAATTCACTTGTGTGTAATGCGCGCAACTCTTTGGCATATAAGCCTTTATATAAGCCTCTGCGCGCAAATCTAGCACATCACTATGGGCAAAAAATACATCAAGTGCGGGCTTTAGCGCCCTATAGAGTGCCTTTAGCTCAAATGCTCCTCTGCCCTTGCCCTGATGCACATTATAGTATGGCAATGCCCAGTCCGCGCGCACCACGCCAAAGAGATTACTAAAAATACACAAATGTTTGTAGAGATACTTTTGCGCTTTAGAATCTAAGCTTGCAAAGTCTAGCGCCTTGTATCCTACGCCATTATAAAGCCTTATAGATTCTATATTTGGCGCGTTTAGGAGGTTTTGAGCGATATTTAGCTCATCTAAATTTATGCGCTTACTGCCAAAAAGCGCGCTAATTTCCCCCTCACTTGCGCTTTGTAAAAACGCTGCATACGCCTTTATAGCGTCTTGTATCGCACTATGCTCTAAAAATAAGCCCTCATATAATGCTGCTTGAAAGCTTGTTTGTGAAGCAGGAGTGCTATTTATAGAATCTAGCCTATATTTTAATGCGCTATTTGTGGCATTTTGGGGGATTTTTCCATTTTTTGGGATAGTCTTGTGCGGGATAGCCTTGCCCTCACTTGGGCTAAATAGGATTTTCATTGAGCCGCAAATGTATCAAATATATATTTATAGGGAGAATCTGCCCTCACAAAGTGCTTTATATCCTCTAAAGTTAGCTCTAGCATAATGTTTCCGCTTGAGTAGGGCGAGATTTCATACTGCTGCCATATAAGCACCACTCTAGGCACTAAGTCATCATGCAGATAAGTTAAGAAAAAATACTCTGGCAGCTTTTTAATGGGCAAAGATTCTATAAAAATCTTATCCCCATATTGCGCCAGTAGCGCCTCAGTAAGCACTCTAAAAAGCTCCTCACTTGGCTCAAATAAATCCTTTGGATTACTTGAAATAGACTTCCCACTCTCTAGCTCAAAAGTTTGTGTAATATACTGCGAATTCCCATGCGCCCCGCCTGTGTAGGCGTAAGAGAAATGTCCAATAGTTAGGATTTTAGAATCTACATAGAGCATTTCATCTTGCTCATCTATCCTCACTAGCTCGCTTTGCGCATCTAGTTTTTCTAAATCATCGCGCGCAAGCTTTAAAAGCTGCTCTTGTAATTGCGCCTTACTCTCTGCGCCGCCATTAAGCGCGGCATTTAGCTCATCTCGCGCATTTTTATCAATGCCATTTAAGGGCGAAATGTAGAACTTATTTATTTCCTCCCTCCATTCAAGATTATCTTGCGTCTTTGTGTATGCGCCCTGTATAGAATCTACCACACTCACAGGCAGGCTTGTATCCTCCTTAAGAAACATGTTAGTGTTATCCCCATACTCCAAAACCAGCGCGCCAGATTCTATCCCCACGCGCATATTGACATCTGTAAGCTCGTATGAATTAGGCGTAGCCATATAGTCATCTTTAAATAATGCTATATATTGCTTTGTATCCCCAATCATCGCACTTCCTATCAGCACCAAAGCCCGCTCTACGCTATGTCCATGAAGCATACCTTTCATCACATAGATTCGTTTATTATCGCCTAGTTTCAAAATCCGCTCTATTTCATCATTGCTGCGCTGCTTTGCGGGCAGATTTGGCAAGCTCTCTCTTGTTTGCTCCTTGTCCGCATTATCCGCACACGCACAAAATATTAGCCCAAGCACACACGCTAGCGCACATATTTTTATAAAATATTTTTTCATCTCCCTCGCCTTTTTAAAAAATTACTAGTATTTGCATACTACTGCAAATTTATAAGCACGCATTTCATCTCACCAGCCGCGCGAAATAGCATGACAGCTCACGCACCCAGAAAGAATACGCCCATACACATCAGCGCTCTTAATCATATCGCCATCTTTTAAAAATCGCTCAAGTAAGCCTATATACTCCTCATTGCGATTAACAATGCCGCCCACGACATTAATATCGCGCCGCTGCGAAATGCTAAGATAAGTATTTGCATCAATGCGCTTTAGCTCCCCACTTAGGATTTTAAACTCCTCTAAACCCTCATTAATCCACTCTTGTTTATTATATAAAAAGCCCTTTTCCATAAGATTCATCGCATATTCCATATTTTGCATAATATGCGAAAGCTGCCCTTCTGCCAATAGTGCGCACGCGCAAAGGCATAAAAGCCCATAAATTTTTAGCATTTTTGCTCCTATTATCCTTATTCCTTGCATTATTTTGCTCCCTCAAATAGTTTTGAGCCAATGCGCACGAGATTTGCCCCATACGCGATAGCTATTTCAAAATCCCCGCTCATACCCATAGACAAAATCCTAGCGCCACACCCCTGCACGCTATCAAACACATCTCTTGTAAGCTGAAAGCTCCTTTCAATATCCGCGCGATTAGGGCTATGCGCGCCAATGCTCATAATGCCTTCCAGTATAATATTTGGGCATTGTGCTTGTATTTGCTCATAAATTTCTTTTGCAGATTCTATACTCACACCGCTTTTACTTGCCTCGTTTGCGGCATTTACTTGCAATAATGCGCGCACTTTTGCTTCTCCTAGCCTTTTTTGAATGGCGTGGGCTAATTTTATAGAATCTATGCTATGAATGAGGCTAGGCTGCAGCGCGAGCAAGGCATTAATCTTATTTTCCTGCAGCGTGCCGATAAAATGCCACTCCAAAGGCACATCGCTTAAAATCTCACTTTTAGCGCGCAAATCCTGCACTTTGTTTTCACCAAATGCACGCTGCCCGCACTCATATAAAGCCAAAATATCTTCCGCGCTTTGATATTTGCTCACCGCCACAAGCGAAATGATTTGATGTGCGCTATAAGCCAGCCGCGCGCGCTCTATACGCCGCAGCACACGCTCTAAATTTAACGCCAGCATGCCTCCTCCTTTATGCTAATAAGCGAAATATATCATTATATAATCCCAACATCATAAGCCCAAGCAGCACCGCCCAGCCGCAAAGTGTGAGATAATACGCCACTTGCTCATTTGGCTTTTTCCCCCTTAACATCTCATAAGCATTAAACAAAATATGCCCGCCATCAAGTGCGGGGATAGGCAAAAGGTTTAATACACCAAGATTTACTGAAATAAGCGCCACCAAATACAAAAAGCGCGAGAGATTATCCCTGCTTGCTACATCTATCACAGATACTATGCTAATCACCCCGCCCACTTGACTACTAGGCACGACACCGCTTATAAGCTTGCCTATGCCTTGAATGATAAGCACACTTGCCTTTAATGTCTCATGCCAGCCATAATACAAACTATCTAAGCCATAATAATGCACCTTTTCTAGCGCATTTGCGCTCACTATGCCAATCATACGCCGCTTTATAGGCTCGCCAAAAATATTTTTAGAATCTTGCACAATAGGCGTGAGTGTGAGCTGTATGCGCTCTTGTGCTAGCTCATTGCTTGCATGGCTTTGCTTCTCTATAATTTTTGCTCCACTGCCTGCTATTTGCCCCTGCTCATTTGACTTGCGCATAATTTCAACATTTAAACTCCCGCTAGATTCTGTAATGATAGAATCTAGCTCCTCCCAAGTGCGAATGTGCGTGCCATTTATGCCCACAATCCTATCATTTGGCTGCAGTCCGGCTGTAAATGCAGGCGTATTCTCACGCACATCGCCAACTATAGGAGCAAGGGAGGGTATGCCATTAATCCCCACTATCACATACAAAATAAATGCTAGTAAAAAGTTAAACCCCGCACCCGCTAGCAAAATAGCAATCCGCTTACAAGGTGACTTTGCCAAATACGAATCTGCCTCAAGGGCTGATGTTTGCTCCAACTTAGGATTGCTATCATCTTGCCCTTTAAGCTTGACATAGCCGCCAAGCGGGATAAGCGAAAGTGCATATTGCGTGTGTTTAGTATGAAAAGTCAAAAGCTTTTTGCCAAATCCTATGCTAAAGACCTCCACGCGCACCCCAAAAAGCCGTGCTACGATAAAATGCCCTAATTCATGAAAAAAAACTAAGAAAGATAACACCAAAAGCGCGACAAATAAGCTCATACATGCACACTTTTAATATATTTAATCGTATAATCCGCCCCAGAATACAAAGTCAAAGCCACCGCTAGCCATAATAACACCTCACCTCCCGGAAAAAAATCCGCGAGTAAAAAGGCAATAGCGGCAATTTGTGCGCCTGTTTTGTATTTCCCGCTTGTGCTTGCTGCTACGCTCTGTCCGCTGCCTGCCACCATAACGCGCAAGCCTGTGATAAAAAACTCCCGCGATAAAATAAGAAATACAGCCCAAGGAGACGCTCTCTGCAAGACCAAAAGCGCAATAAAGCCCGATAAAATGAGCATTTTATCCGCCAAAGGGTCAAAGACTTCGCCAAAGCGCGAATGCAAGTGATATTCCCGCGCGATATAGCCATCAAAAAAATCTGTCAAGCTCGCCACGCAAAAAATCAAGCACGAAAGATAATTCACCCAGTTTTTATCCACATATGTCGGCAGTATCACATCATAGTGTAGCGCCACAAAAAGCAATAAAATCGCTAGAAAAATCCTTGAAACGCTCAATATGTTGGGTAAATATCTCAATGTGCTTCCTTTTGTCGCTTAATTTTAGGCAAGATTTTACAATGGATTATTTAACTTAAATGGCAAAATATACCAAAGTTATATAAGAGTTATACCCTTTTTTTGCTACAATCGCGCATTCATTATTTTATAAATTTCACATTATTTTGTTGCAAAGGAGGCTAAAAGTATGATTAATATTTTTGTGCGGCGCGGCGGACTGATTATGCGTGAAAGTCTGCAATTCCAGTTAAGCGATGAAAATGCCCAGATTCTAGAACAGCAAGATAAAATTTTATGGATTGATTTGCTTCACCCCTCAAATGAAGAGGTGCATTACATCTCACATACTTATAATCTTGAAATCCCAACCAAAGAGGAGCGCGAGGAGATTGAGCAATCTGCGCGCTATTGGGAGGATAGCGGGAGCATTACGATTAATACTTACTTCCTTGTGCGCTCTTTAGAATCTGAATTGCGTAATGAAACTATCACCTTTCTACTCTGCAAAAATATCCTTTTTACCATTCGCTATAGTGATTTTAAAATCTTTGATGAAATCCAGCAAATCGTGCTTGCCACGCCTAAAGTCTTTGAAGATGGCTTTGATTTAATTGGGAAAATCTTTGAAATCCGCGTGGAAAAAGATGCCGACTTGCTAGAATCTGCTGCCAAAAACACGCGTGATTTACGCAAAAGGGTGTTTAACTCCACTATCCTTAATTATGATGAAATGCTAGAGGAACTCTCCTCCTTACAAGAGCTTAATATGGGCGTGCGAGATTCGCTATTTGACAAGCGGCGCGCCATTACAGCCGTGCTAAAAAGCGACAAAGCCGATTTAGATGTGAAAAAAAATATCACCATTGTGCTAAAGGACTTAAATTCGCTCGTAGAATTTACCACCGTGAATATGCAAGCACTTGATAATATTCAAACGATTTTGACCAACCAAATCAACATCGAGCAGAATAAAACCATTAAGCTTTTCACCGTGGTAACCGTGGCGATGATGCCTCCAACGCTCATTGGCACGATTTATGGTATGAATTTTGATAGTATGCCCGAGCTGCATTTAGACTATGCCTATCCTATCGTGCTTGTGATTATGATTCTCTCCACATTTATTCCCATTATCTACTTTAAGAAAAAGGGTTGGATTTAATGGATTTTGCACATTTTTTGGGCGCGTTTGCGTGGGTTAGTGACTTTCATTCGTGGATTGCGCTCGCCACTTTGGTATTTTTAGAAATCGTGCTAGGCATTGATAATCTCATTTTTCTAGCCATTTTGGTTTCGCGTTTGGAGGAGCGCCACCGCGATAAGGCACGCATTTTTGGCTTACTTTTGGCTATGCTCTCGCGCATTGCGTTGCTTGTGTGCCTTTTTTGGGTGATGAAACTCACCCAACCGCTTTTTACAATCGCGCATTTTGCCATAAGTGGGCGCGATATAGTGCTGCTAGTTGGAGGATTATTCCTGCTATACAAAGCCACAAGCGAAATTCACGCGATGAGCCTGCCACAAAGCGAGCAGCACATTAAGCCCAAATACGCTAGCTTTGCGCTTGTGATTGTGCAAATCACATTGCTTGATATCGTGTTTTCGCTAGATTCTGTAATCACAGCTGTGGGAATGGTCGATGTGCTTGCCATAATGATTTTAGCCATTATCATAAGCGTGATAGTTATGCTTATCGCGTCTAAGGGTATTTCAAGCTTTATTGAGAAAAATCCTAGTATCAAAACGCTAGCCTTAGCGTTTTTGCTGTTAGTAGGCGTTACACTCATCGCTGATGGCGCGCATTTCCATATCCCTAAGGGATATATTTACTTTGCTATTGCGTTTTCTTTGGGCGTGGAGATGATAAATTTGTATCTTACAAAATCGCGCAAATAGCCATTTTTACTAGATTCTATATTTTCACAGCATAAATGCGATAGAATTTAGCTTTTTAGTTTAATGCTTAAAGGCGGAAATATGATTAAGATTACAGAAAATAGCCTGCGCGATGGGCATCAATCACTTTTAGCCACGCGTATGCGCACAGCTGATTTAATTGAAGCAGCAAAAATCTTTGATAGCATAGGCTTTCATAGCCTTGAAGTGTGGGGCGGGGCGACTTATGATACTTGCTTGCGTTATTTAAAAGAAGACCCTTTTGAGCGGCTTTATGAGTTTAAAAAAGCATGCACCAAAACGCCGCTACAAATGCTTTTGCGCGGGCAGAATCTCATCGGCTATCGGCATTATGCTGATGATGTGGTGGAGGAGTTTATACGCCTAAGCGCGCAGGCGGGAATGGATATTTTTAGAATCTTTGATGCCTTTAATGATGCGCGCAATCTTAAAACCTGCATTGAGAGTGTGAAAAAATATGATAAACACGCTCAAGGCGCGATTTGCTATACGACTTCGCCTGTGCATACCACGGCTAGCTTTGTGGCGTATGCTAAGGAGCTTGTAAAAATGGGCTGTGATTCTATTGCCATTAAAGATATGGCAGGCTTACTTGCACCATTTAAAGCCTTTGAACTTGTGAAAGCCTTAAAAGAGGAATTGGGCGTATATATTTGCCTGCATACGCATTCAACCGCTGGTTTTGCCTTTGGCTCACATTTAAAAGCGGTGGAAGCGGGCGTTGATGTGCTGGACTTGGCAAATTCGGCTTTGAGTGAAGGCACAAGCCACCCTTGCACGCAATCTATGGTCGCCACACTTCAACACACACAATGGGATACTGGACTAAATATAGAATCTATGGAAGCTGCGGCGGAGATTTTGCGCAAGAATCGCCGCAAATATAAAAAATTTGAGTCTGTGTATAATCAAATCGATACGCGCGTGCTTGTAAGCCAAATCCCCGGCGGCATGATTTCTAATATGGCAAATCAATTAAGGGAGCAAAATGCGCTTGATAGAATGGACGAAGTTATGCACGAAATCCCCTATGTGCGCGCGGACTTTGGCTATGTGCCTTTGGTTACACCATCAAGTCAAATCGTAGGCACACAAGCTGTGCTAAATGTCCTTATGGGCGAGCGATATAAAACTATCACGACTGAAACGCGTAATGTCATTAAAGGGCTGTATGGGCGCACGCCAGCACCCATTAGCCAAGCGCTACGCGATAGAATTTTAAGTGAAGGTGAAAAGATTGTAGATGTGCGCCCTGCGGATTTGCTCGCGCCTGAATTGCAGAGGGCAAAGGCAGAGAGTGCGGATTTTGCAAAAAGCGAACAAGATGTGATTTCTTATGCGATGTTTGGCGCGATAGCTAAGACATTTTTGCAAGAGCGCAATACCAATACGCTTAAGCCCGAGCCTTTGGAGACTTTTGAGGAAAAATGTGATACCACTATGCCCAAAGAGTTTGAAATCGTCGTAAATGGCGAGCATTACGCGATTAAAGTGGAGGGTAGTGGGGAAAAAACTGATGAAGTGCGCCCATTTTTTATCCGTGTAGATGGGGAGTTGAAAGAAGTGTTTGTGGAGAGCGTTGATAAGAGTTTAAATGGCGGAGTGAAAAAAGTCTCTCAAAGTGGCGCTTTGCCTCAAGCCACAGCGCCCGGACACGCCAAATCGCCAATGCCCGGCACACTCACAAAGCTCAAAGTGCAGGTAGGCGATAAGGTTAAACGCGGCGATACGCTAGCTATTGTTGAGGCGATGAAAATGGAAAATGAAGTGCTATCTCCCATTGATGGCGTGGTGAAAGAAATTTATGCCACGCAAGGTATGCAGGTGAGCGCTGATACGGCTATTATGCTTTTGGGCTAGTTATTTTAATCTAGCATAGAATCTAGCGCAAATTTTATAGCCCTATATTTTTAACCTTGCATTTTGCAATTTCACATTTTAAAGGCTAGATTCTATAAAATTCCGCGCTGTTGCTTTTTTCTAGAAAGCCGCGCGCATCTCACCCAAATGAGCAAAGCCCATTTGCGCGCCTAAAGTATAAAGTTATAGCTGCTGATTACGCATCTATCAACTTATTTTTAAAGGCTAGATTCTATAATTGCTCATTTTATAGAATCTAGCGCGTTAATTTCTGCTTCTGTGATAATGCCCTGCGTAGTCCAAGTGCGTAGGGCTTGCTTAACCACCTCTATCACGGCGTCCATTCCCCCTGCAAGAGAGAAAAGCCAATATTTATGCGCATAGATTAATTCAGCCTGCTTAATGAGCTTTGTCTCCTCTGTATTTGTGGGCGTTACAAGGATTTTTGCTATATCCATTTCTTGATGAAAGATATAAGATTGTATCGCGTCCATAAAGCACTCGCGGAATCTTTGCTCATCAAAAAGCTCCTTTACCGCTTGGATTCTATCAATGCAAGATTCTAGCTCGTGGGCTTCAAGCTCGCTTAATCGCCCTTCTTTATTAAGCAGCTCAAATCGCTCTGTGAGCGCTGCTACCTCTAAAAACACTTCTTCTACAAATGCTTTATCCTTAAGTCCTAGTGTAATCCAATCAAGCGTTTTTTGCTTAATCTTTTTGAGATTAGCTTGATATTCTTGCTCTGTGGGGTAGGTAAGGGTAATTGGCGATTTTTTATGCGTGGTATCAATGAGCTTTATTGCCTCCTTGAAAGGGATTTCTTTTGTGCCATGAATACGCGCGCCGCCCTCTGTGGAGTTAATCACCTCAATAGGATAGGGAGTATTAGCAATATCGCGCTCATAGAATGTTAAAAAAAGCTGCCAAACGCGCGTAGATTCTATCATTCCGCCACCGCCATATTGCTCTACCATAACCTTTTGCCCCTTTTTCTCCATAACCTCTGGTTTAATCTCATTTGTGCCATACACAGCATCTTTTGCGTGCGAAGTGCCATCTTTACCAAAGGCTAAATCCTGCCCGATGATGATACACCGCTTAAAGCGCGCATGCACGATGAGTTCATATGCCATATTTGCCGCACTCATACCAATGCCTAAATAGCCATATTCGGTAAGCTCAAAATAATTTGTATAGCCAAATGGGCGCAAAGAATACTGCACCAAATCACCTTTTAAAGCGTCTTTAAGGCGTTTATGCACAATTGAGGTAATGGCAAACACAATATCTTTATGCGCACTTTTTGGTGTATCCTCATAAAATTTAGCCGTAAGCTCCACGCGCTCAAGGCTAAAGACAATATCAGGCTTAATGCCTTCTTTTGTAAGAATTGGCAAAGAAGCATCAATGCAAAAAATGCTCGCATAATCTTGTATTTGCTTAAGATATGGAATCTGTTTGCTTAGGCTTGGTCCTGTGGCGACGATAATAGCTGTATCCCTGCCTTTAATTTGGGAAAGCAAATTAAGTAAAGAGGGAGATTTAATTACATCGGGCAGATTCTGTATGTGATGAGAAATGCCAATGATAGAATCTCTGCTATCATTACCCACGCTCACCACACTATGCTCAATAGCGCGGATAAAAATTTTATTTATCTCAATGTAAAGCTTAGCATAGCGCTCATAGTAGGCATTAAATAAATGCAAATCATATACTTTTGAGTAAATTTTAGCATCTCTATTAGTAGCAAAAAGCGTATCAATGCGCGTGAAATCGCACTTTTGCGCCTCAAGGAATATAATGCGCTGCTCTAAAATATCGCTTGAAAAATCCATAAAATGCAGCACAATAAAAAGCAGTTCAAGCTCTGGCTCAAGCACTACAATGCGCTTTAAAAGCTCATTTTGTAGCAATACCTTATACAGCACTCCATTACCTACACCAAAAAAATACAAATATGGATAGTGAGAGTATTTGGCAAATTCTGTGATTTTGGCATTGGTCTCCTCAAGTGGATTAGTGAGAAAAAGCGCGGTATTAGTGCGTTTATCGATGATATTAATGTTGAGCGGGTCGCTGCCTTGAAAGACTTCATAGTGTTGGTTTGGCTTAAAATCATGCAGCTCTAGCGCCAAAGCTGGCGATTTCACAGCTAGGGCGGAGAGATTAAGGCTAAAAAAATCTTGCATATACTAGCTTGCTATTCTACTGGAGAAGTCTAAGCACATTTTGCTGCACAGCATTGGCTTGCGCCATAGCAAAGCTACCGCTTTGAGCCAAAACATTATGTTTAGAGAATGTCGCAGATTCTGAAGCAAAATCCACATCGCGGATTTGAGATTCTGCAGCTTTAACATTAACTTGCGTAACAGAGACATTGTTAATAGTCGAAACTAGCTGGATTTGCGCTGAACCAATATCAGCACGCAGTTTATCAAGCTGCATACGCGCAGATTCTGCCATATCCATAACCACCATCGCACCCTTAAGGCTTGTAACCCCCGCACCTATACCATCAAAGTGCAAGTTTGCTTGAGCGACATTGGCATTTGCTCCGCATGCTGAAGCGATGTTAGAATCCATTTCTCCCCGCACGGAGCGCAAGTTGGCTGTGTATTCTGAAATACCTTGCGCAGAGTGGAAGCCAATGTGGCTAAAATTTATCCCGCTTACAATAATATCTCTCGCATCTGTTCTAATAAGCGTCAAACGCCCGACAATAGCGTGGTCTGTGCCTGAAATCCCAGCAAAATTCCCACCACCAAAGACTTTTCCGCTATCGTCCTCTGTTTGGATAGATATAGCCCGCCCATCAAGACTTCGCACATTAATACGCCCTGTAATATCTGTGTAAGCCTCGCAGCCCGTGCGCTCTTTAATAGAGTTAATCGCATTAAGCAATCGCCCATCGGAGTCGTTTTTGCGCACATCATTGACATTTCCAATAGTTACGCCATTAATCACAAGCCCACGCACCGTGCCTGATAGCACTGGCACATCGCCTGTTGCCATAACGCTCCACGCCGCGCGCACGCCTAGCGTATCGGCGTGTTTATTAATCACTTCTGTAAGCACGCCTATACCAGTTCCTGCAGAAGTTGAAATTTTCACCGTTTCTATTTCAAAATCATGCTTTCCATCAACTTGGCGGAATTTAAGCATAACTTCGCTCAAATTTGACGCCGCACCAGAAGCTAGCATACCTACACCCGCAAATGAGCCGCTCTCCATTCTCACATGCCCTATTTTATCGCTACTTGTAGGACCAATGGAAGCTTTAATGGTAGTGTTAGAATATGCTCCAATTTGAAATTCTTTATTAGAAAACGCGCCAGATAGCATTTGCTGACCATTATAGCTAGTGGTATTAGCGATATTATCTAGCTCCTCTAAAAGGCGAATAATATCGCTTTGCAGAGCCTTTCTAGTCTCTGTGCTTTGTCCATCTTGAGCGGCTTGAATGGCTTTAGTCTTAATGGTATCCAAAATTTTGAGCTGCTCGTCCATTGCTTTATCGGCAACTTGTATCATACCAATGGCGTCATTGGCGTTTCTTACAGCTTGCCCTAAGCTTTCGCTTTGACTTCGCAAACTATCGGCAATAGCCATACCAGAGGCGTCATCAGCAGCTTTATTCAAGCGCAAACCAGAGCTTAACTTCTCAAGTGAGCTGTGCAAGCTTCTATTATTTTGCACACCAATGGTGTGGGCAGTAAGGGCGGAGATGTTTGTGTTTATCCTAAAACTCATTTTGCATCCTTTGCTAAACTTTTTTTCATTTGTGTCGATAAAGCAAAAGGTATTCCATATTTTTTAGATTCTATAAGATTAAATAATTTGCAAACTCACTCCAAGAAACTGCTACAAAAAGGAGATTCTGTTGAGAATCTATGCTAAAATCCACTTTTATTTTTAAAGGTTTCTTAAATCAAAGTTGCGAGAAAAAGGGATATATATGAAAGATTTAATCATTGTGGAGTCACCTGCTAAAGCCAAAACAATCAAAAATTTTTTAGGCGATAAATACGAGGTGATTGCATCTAAAGGGCATATTAGAGATTTGCCCAAATACGCCTTTGGCATAGATATCAAAGATAAGACCTTTGCACCACAATACACTATTGATAAAGACCATATTGAGATTGTAAAAAAGATTAAAGAAGCTAACAAAAAGGCAAAAGTTACTTATATCGCCACCGATGAGGATAGAGAGGGCGAGGCGATAGGCTATCACATCACACAGGCTTTGGAGAAGCCCTATAAAGACTTTCCGCGTATCGTGTTTCATGAGATTACTAAAAATGCTATTACGCATTCATTACAGAATCCACGACAAATTGATATGGCAAAAGTCAATGCGCAGCAGGCAAGAAGGCTACTTGATAGGATTGTTGGCTTTAAGCTTTCTCAACTCATCTCCTCTAAAATTCAAAGGGGGCTATCTGCAGGGCGCGTGCAAAGCTCGGCGTTAAAAATCATTGTGGATAGAGAGAGGGAAATTCGCGCTTTTAAGCCTGTGATTTATTTTAATATTAATGCTATTTTTAGCCCTAAAAAAGGGCAAGATATAGAATCTGAACTCATTACTTATGATAAAAAGCTTGAAAAATTATCCTTGCAAGATGAGCAGGTAGTGGAGCAAATGTGCGCACACATACAAAAACAGCAGTTTTTTATTAAAGAAATTATCACTAAGGCTAAAAAGACGCCTACGCCTCCGCCATTTATGACTTCAACTATGCAGCAGAGTGCGTCAAATGCGCTTGGCTTTTCTCCATCGCGCACCATGAGCATAGCTCAACATCTCTATGAGGGCGTGAATACACCATTTGGGACGATGGGCGTTATCACTTATATGAGGACGGATAGTTTAAATATTGCCAAAGAAGCTCAAGAAGCGGCAAGAAAGCTAATCGAAAAAACTTATGGTAAAGAATATGTTCCGCAAAAGCCTAAATATTATGCTACTAAGTCTAAAGCCGCACAGGAGGCTCATGAAGCCATACGCCCTACAAATCTTGATTTCACCCCAGAAATGGCGCGCCAATGCCTTAAGCCCGAAGAATATAAGCTTTATTCGCTTATTTACAATCGCTTTTTAGCCTCACAAAGTCAAGATGCTATTTTTGAGATACAAAATATTATTTTTGCCGCGCGTGACACAAGCCACAATATTGAGTTTAAAGCAAATGGGCGCAAATTAGTCTTTGATGGATTCTATAAAATCGTAGGCAATGATGATAAAGATAAGCTTTTGCCCGATTGCAAAGAAAATGAAAATGTTTCTTTAACGCATTTAGAATCTAGCAAAAAAGCCACAGAAGCCCCGCCTCGCTATTCTGAAGCAAGTATCATTAAAACTATGGAGGCTCTTGGTATTGGGCGTCCCTCGACTTATGCGCCAACTATTGCGCTGCTCGTGGCTAGAGATTATGTTAAAGTAGATAAAAAGCAGCTCATACCGCAAGAGAGCGCGTTTAAGGTTATTGAAATGCTAGAGGCGTATTTTAATGAGATTGTAGATGCGCATTTTAGTGCGGGCTTAGAAGATAAGCTTGATGATATTGCGCAGGAGAAAATGGATTGGGAGGCTGTGCTGTGGGATTTCTACTCGCCCTTTATGCAAAAGATAGAATCTGGCAAAAAAAGTATCGCTTCGCAAAAAGTTGCAATCCCCACTGGAGAGATATGCCCACAATGCGGCAAAGAGTTAGTGCAAAGGCAGAGCAAATATGGCGAGTTTGTCGCGTGCAGCGGCTATCCAAAATGCAAATACATAAAGCCGCAAGAGACAAAAGCTGATGAGCAGACATATGGCACATGCGAAAAATGCGGCAAACCTATGGTGAAAAAGTTTAGCCGCAATGGTGAATTCCTCGCGTGCAGCGGCTATCCAACTTGTAAAAATACCAAATCACTGCAAAATAAAGCCGCACCCTCAATTCTTGAAGGCGTGAAATGCCCTGAGTGTGGCGGAGAGATTGTGCAGAGATTTAGCCGCAGAGGCGCATTCTTTGGCTGTAAGAATTATCCTAAATGCACTTTTGTTTCAAAATATCCACCTGTAAATGTGAAATGCCCTGAATGTGGCGGGGCTATGTGTGAGCGTGAATATCGCAAAAAGCAAGTGTATGAATGCCTCAAATGCAAGCATAAAGTAGAAAAAGCATAGGAGGCAAGATGAGATTTACATTTCGCGCAGGGTATATATTTAAGGCAGGGCTTGCTATGGTGCTTACATTGTTGTTCGTAAATGGCTGCTTTGTGGATTTGGTGCGGCATGAGAATAATGAAATCATTTTAGAATCTAATAAGCAATGGTATGTATCTAAAATCACTTTCAAAGACGGCACAGAAATTTCGCCTGTGTGGGAGGAGGCAAAGTCTAATATGAATTTTAATGTAAATGAAAACCGCATTTTTGGCATAAGCGTGTGCAATAATTATTTTGCCACTTTCACGCTTAAGGGCAATAAGCTTAAAGTAAGCAATATTGGCTCATCGCGTCGTATGTGCTTCCCCAATGAAAGTATGCGCTATGAATATATGTTTTTAAAATATTTGCAAGGGGATTTTATCGTGAATAAAAAAGATGGAAAAATACGCCTAGAAGGGCAAGAGGCGACTTATTATTTACAATAGGCAAAGTTATGCAATTAATCTTTCAACATACGTTTAGCGCTAGATTCTGTAATTATAGAATCTAAGTGCCTTGAGAGCTAACACAATCTATGAAAACTATTTTTACCCCCGCACAAGGCAGTTTTGAAGCTAAAGGCTCGAAATTTTTAAGCTTTCTTGTGCCATTTAGCGATTTTGAGAATCTATGCCAGCAGCTGCGCGCAGAGCATACAAAAGCGGTGCATTTCGTGCGCGCAAGCCGATATTTGAATGAGTATGAGCAGATTATAGAATCTTTTGATGATGATAGAGAGCCAAAGGGCAGTTCAGGCAGACCGAGCCTCAATGTGCTGCGAGGAGAGGGGCTTATTAATGTAGGCGTTGTGATTGTGCGTTATTTTGGCGGGACGCTGCTAGGGGTTGGGGGGTTGGTGCGCGCATATACGGCTGCTACACAAGCGGCTATAGAATCTGCTTTTTTGCAAGATTTTATGAACACACAAAGCCTAGAGGTGAGCATTCCCTACGCGCTTTTATCACAATATGAATATGAGGCAAAAAAGCTTAATATTGCTTTAAGCAAAGAGGCGTTTTTGCCCCATGCGGTGCGAATTAAAATGCAGGGCGAAAAATGCGCTTTAGATGTAATGCATAAAAAACTGCAAGCCCTGCAACACACGCTAGATTCTGTAATTATAGAATCTAAACCTTAGAAACGAAGTTGATAAAACTGCGTAAGCAGGTTATAACTTTATACTTTAGGCGCAAAGTGCGGTTTGCCGCGCTTTGTAAGACCACGCGGCTTTTTATAAAAAGCAATAAGCGTGGCATGATAGAATCTAAACCTTAGAAATGAAGTTGATAAGCTGCGGTGGCGATTAATAAAAATTAAATTAATTTAAGGGTAAAATACGGACTTTGTGGTCGCGTAGCTCAGTGGTAGAGCACTACCTTGACATGGTAGGGGTCGCTGGTTCAAGTCCAGTCGTGACCACCATAACGTAGATTCTATATTTTAAGTTTAATTCACTACAATTACCCTTTATCTTAAAAACCAAAAAGCTTAAAAAGCAAAAGCGGAGGGTGTCATGCGCGCAAAAATCTTAAGCCTTATACTATGCAGCCTATTTATGTTAAATGCCTGCAGTGATGATGAACTTGTAGTCGCCACAGCGGCGAACTTTATGCCATTTGAGTATGTGGAGGGCAAGGAGTTTAGGGGCATTGATATGGACATAGCCAAAGTCATCGCGGATAAACTTCATAAAAAGCTAGTGATTAAGGATATGGAGTTTGATTCAGTAGTTACTGCGCTAGCTTCGCATAACGCAGACATAGCCATTTCTGGGCTTACGATTAACCAAACGCGTGCTAAAGTCATTGACTTTAGCGATACTTATTTTAACGCCTCGCAAATGGTGATTATAGAATCTAGCGATGAGCGATTTGCCCATATTCACGATAAAGAGCAGCTTTTAGAGACTTTGCGCGCTATCCCAAATCTTAAAATCGGCGTGCAGGCAGGCACTACTGCGCAATTTTATGTAAGTGGGGATAAAGACTGGGGCTTTGAGGGCTTGGCAAATGCAGAGGTAAAGGGCTTTTCAAATGGCGCTTTAGCTACAATTGCTATGAAAAATCATCAAGTTGATATTGTGATGATAGATGAAATGCCTGCGCGTGCCATTGTGGCGGCAAGTGAGGGCGTGAGCCTGCTAGAAATCCCCTTGACAAATGAGCAGTATGCCATTGGCGTGGCAAAGGGTGAAAATGAGCTAAAAAATCAAATCAATGCCATTTTACAAAGTATGAAAGATGATGGCACAATGGAGAATATTATTAAGAAGCATTACGCACAGGGCGCGAACTAGCAGGGATTGCAGGGTATGGATTTAGCGCAGAAATTTAGCCTATTTCTTAATCAATTTATCACAAATGGCGGCTATAGACTCGTGCTAGAGGGGCTTGGCACGACTTTGCTGCTGGCAATCTTAGCACTCATCATTGGCGTGTGTGTGGGGACAATGGTGGCTATCTCGCTCACACATAGGCAGCCTGTACTCCTGCATAGAATCTTAAATATCGCGCTAAAAATTTATGTGGGGTTTTTTCGTGGGACGCCTATTGTGGTGCAACTTTTATTTATTTACTTTGTGATTTTGCCTGCCTTTGGGCTAAAGGGCTTGAGTGCGCTATTTGTGGCGATTATTATCTTTGGGCTAAATAGCGGCGCGTATGTGAGCGAGATAGTGCGCGCTGGGATTTTAAGCGTGGATAAAGGGCAAGATGAAGCCGCGCGCGCTTTGGGGCTAAATAACGCGCAGAGTATGCGTCATATCATTTTCCCTCAAGCGCTGAAAAATGCCCTGCCTACGCTTGGGAATGAGTTTATCGCGCTTTTAAAGGAAACTTCTGTGGCAAATTACATCACCGTGCATGATTTGACTTACGCTTTTAAAAGTATAGGTGGGGCGAATTATGAGTATATGCTGCCTTATTTCTTTTTAGCATTGGCGTATTTGGCGTTGGTGCTGTGCGCGAGCGGGCTTGTGAAATACTATGAGAGGAGGCTTAGGGCAAGTGATAGATATTAGACATGTGAGCAAGCACTTTGGCTCTAAGCTCGTGCTAGATTCTATACATCTGCATATCCACAAGGGTGAAAAGGTCGTTATCATCGGACCTAGCGGCTCGGGGAAGTCCACGCTGCTGCGGTGTCTTAATCTGCTTGAAATGCCAGATGGTGGGGAGATACGCTTAGATAATAAAATCCTCTATCCCACAAACGCGCCTAACGCGTGGGATATTAATAAGGCGCGCACGAAAATGGGTATGGTTTTTCAGCATTTTAATCTATTTAATAATCTTAATGTGATTGAAAATCTAACACTTGCGCCTACACTTTTGGGGCTGCTAGATGTGAAAAGCGCGCAGGAAAAGGCTTGCGAGCTTTTAGCGCGCATAGGGCTATTGGATAAAAAGGAGGTGTATCCATCATTTTTAAGCGGTGGGCAAAAGCAGCGTGTAGCCATTGCGCGCGCGCTTATGAATAAGCCTGAAATTATGCTTTTTGATGAGCCAACAAGCGCGCTAGACCCCGAAATGGTGGGCGAGGTGCTAGATTTAATGCGGGATTTGGCAAATGAGGGTATGAGTATGGTATGCGTAACGCACGAAATGCGCTTTGCTAGGGAGGTGGGCAGTCGCATTGTGTTTATGGAGCAGGGGAGGATTCTTGAGGATGGCAGCCCGAAAGATATTTTTGAATCGCCGCAAACGCCACGATTAAAGGATTTTTTAAGCAAGCTGTGCGTGTAGATTCTATAAACTTTATAGAATCTGGCAAAGTGAAAACCAGAAATTTAGAAAAACAAAAGGCTGGATTCTATACTTTAAGCCTTAGGTTGGCTTTTGTTTGACATATAGATAGCTTTTAGTTTTTTAATCCTTGCGCCGTCCATTTCAAGCACTTCAAACTCAAAATGCTCATCGCAAATTTTATCTTTAATTACAGGCAGTCGCCCAAGCAGCCCAAAGACATAGCCTCCAATGGTAATATGGTCATTAGTATTGCTAAAAGTAATGCCAAACTTCTCCTCAATACTTTCTAAATCAAGCTTGCCATTAAATTCATAAGTTTTTGTATCAAGCTGCCTTATATCCTCATTTTTCAAATCATGTTCATCAGAAATATCGCCGATAATCTCCTCGATGATATCCTCCATAGTAAGAAGTCCCGAAGTCCCGCCATACTCATCAACCACAAGCGCGGTGTGAATTTGCTGCTTGTTCATTGTAGCTAGGATTTCAGAAATATGTGCTGTTTCTGGCACGATAAGCATATTGCGCACAAGCTTTGCGAGATTGCGCTCGCTGCCCTTTATGGCGTTTTCAAACAAATCCCTAATATATATCATTCCTAAAATATTATCCTTAGAATCTTCATAGTAAGGGTAGCGCGTGTGATTTGTCTGCAAAACGATATTAATATTTTGCTCATACTCGTCTTTAGCATTCAGGCATATCATATCTTTTCTAGGCGTCATAATTTCTTTAGCCAATGTATCGGAGAAATCCACCGCATTTTTGATAATCTCTCCCTCGATAGAATCTATATAGCCCCCTTTAAGGCTCTCTCCTACGATAATTTTTAGCTCCTCATCAGAATGTGCAGCCTCGCTCTCGCGCGCAGGCGCAATGCCGATAAATTTAAGACAAAAGGCTGCAAGCATATCAAAAAGCCTAATAAAAAAAGAAAAGATAATGCAAAAAGTATAGAGAGGCTTAGCAATAAGCAGTACTACAGATTCTGTCTTGGCAATGGCAATTGACTTTGGCACAAGCTCACCTAAGACGACATGCAGAAGTGTAACAAATATAAAAGCAATGATTGAGGCTATGGAGTGGGCTAAAAATGGCGAAGAAGCTAGAAAATAATCAAAAGGAATAATGATAAATTTAACAAAAGCACTCTCCCCAACCCACCCAAGTGCGAGCGAGGCAAAAGTGATACCAAGCTGCGTGGCGCTCAAATAAGTATCCAGTGAATGTGTCATTCTTAGGGCAAGTGAGGCGTTTTTCACGCCATTTTTGGCAAGCTCCTCAAGCTTAGATTTTCTAATTTTAACAATCGCAAACTCCGAAACCACGAAAAAGGCATTGAGAAAAACTAAAAACAATGCCACAATAAGCATCAAGACTGACGAATACGGGTCCAAAGATTCTCCTTAAAGATAAGCAAAATTAAGATTTGAATTGTATTCAATCAAATCTTTTAAAAAACTAAATATTAAATCCCGAGCTAATAATTACATAATAAACAAGCGCGCCAAGCAGAGCAGAAACAGGCACGGTGATAAGCCAAGAAGCGACAATCCTATTTAAAGCACTGCGTTTGACAAGCTCATATTTGTAGGCTTTTTTAAGCGATTTGCGCTCTTTTCTATCAAGACGCGGTATATTTTTAAGCTTATTATTATTTTTAAGCGACTCTAGCATAATGCCTTTTTTCTTAATGCTTGCTTTATTGAACTGCTCTAAAAATGCCTCAACTTCTTGGGCGTCCTTACCTTTGTGCGCCTCTATAATGGTTTGCTGCATTTCATAATAACGCTTTTTAAGATACTCACGCAAAAATCCTACACCAAAAATCGCTCCAATGGCAATATGCGTGGAGCTTACTGGCAATCCAAGCTGCGAGGCAAGCAACACCGTAAGTGCCGCGCTCATGGCAATGCAAAAAGCTCTCATTTTATCTAGCTCCGTGATTTCACTCCCCACAGTGCGAATAAGGCGCGGTCCATAAAGACCTAAGCCTAGTGAAATACCTAATCCCCCAACAATCATTATCCATAATGATACTTCTGCCTGTCCATCGGTGGCAGTGGGATTACCTAAATTATTGAGTGCTTCACTAATAGCGGCAAGTGGTCCAATAGCGTTAGCCACATCATTTGCGCCATGCGCAAAGCTCAAAAGTGCCGCGGCAAACACAAGCGGAATGGTAAAAAGTGAGTTGATATCCTCTTTAGTATTAAGGAGTGAATCTGCCCTTTTAGCAATAATTGGGCGCACAATAAAATAAATGATTATGGCAAAAATAAGACTAATCCCCACAGATACACTTAAATTAATAGAGGGAAGGATTTTTTTCAAACCCTTAAGAATGAGATAGAGACTAAAAGACCAAGTCATTACAAAAATAAGGATAGGCACTACCTTTTTGGCAGCTTCGCGCTTGTCATCTTTGTAGGTAATGCTTTTTTTAATCACAAGCAAAAAAAGCACTGCGATAATGCCTCCAAGCACAGGGGAAATCACCCAGCTTGACGCAATGCGCAATAGCTCTATCCAATTTACCACGCCAAAGCCTCCAGCAACAATGCCAGCTCCTAATATCCCTCCCACAAGCGAATGCGTAGTAGAGACAGGCGCGCCAATGGCTGTGGCTAAATGCAACCATACAGCACCAGAGGCAAGTGCGGCTAGCATAAGCGCGACAAATACGCGAGGCTCGGTGATTTGGCTAGATTCTATAATACCAGATTTAATGGTCTCAACAACCTCGCCACCGGCAATTATAGCTCCCATAGCCTCGCAAATTGCAGCAATGATGATAGCTCCTATGAGTGTAATAGCATGTGAGCCAACAGCAGGTCCTACATTATTTGCTACATCATTTGCGCCAATATTCATAGCCATATATCCGCCAATAATAGTGGCAAAGACAAGCAGGAGCGTATTATTACCATTATGCACAAAAACGGCTACTAAAGAAATAGCAAGAAAGAAAAGTAGCACAATAAAAAGTTTTACTCCATCTTTTTGATTAAAACTCTGCGCTTTTTCTATCTGCTTAATATTTTTAAATTCCATAGGCTTCCTTATGTGTGATTAAAGCGTTACTTGAGTTGATTAGGGAGCCAAAGCGAAATTTCAGGGATATAGGTTACAAGCACTAAGCCTACAAGCATTACTCCAAGCCAAGGAAGGACAGAAGTCGTTACATCTTTAAGGCTTAAGCCTGTAAGAGAGCTTGCCACAAAGAGGTTTAGTCCCACAGGGGGCGTAAGCATACCTAATTCCATATTTACAACCATCACAATACCAAAATGTATAGGGTCAATGCCTAGTTGAGTGGCTATAGGCAAAAGTAGGGGAGTCATTATCATCACCACAGAGCTAGGTTCCATAAACTGCCCCATGATAAAAAGTACAATATTTACAAGGATAAGGAATATCCACCAGCTCATTTGATGTGCGACAAGGAATTCTGCGATGATGTGAGGGATTCTCTCACTAGTTAAAAAATATGCAAACACCACCGCAAAGCCAATAATAAAAAATATCATCGCTGTGGTAATAGCCGCGTCCAAAAAGACAGCATATAAATCTTTAAACTTAATATCTTTATACACAAATACAGAAACAATAAAAGCATATATCGCACTTATGCCCGCAGCCTCTGTGGCAGTAAAAATACCACCATAAATACCGCCAATAATGACAAAAATGATAAGTAATGCCCAAAATGCTTCGCGGAATTTTTGGAATCTTACTTTCAAGCTTTCAGGCTTTGTGGCTTTAAATCCTAGTCGTCTAGCGCCTACATAGGCATAACATCATCATAGCGCCTATCATAAGCCCCGGAATAACTCCAGCCATAAAGAGCTTTTCGATGGAGACTTCAGCAGTTACGCCATATACAATCATCACCACAGATGGGGGGATTAAAATCCCTAGACTCCCAGCAGATGTGATAGCGCCTACAGCATAACTCTTAGGATAGCCAGCATTTTTGATAGCCAAAAACATCACAGAGCCAACAGCCACAACCGTAGCAGGAGAACTTCCACTCACTGCGGCAAAGATAATACAAGCCAAAATTGCACTTATAGGCAAGCCTCCGGGCAAATGCCCTACAAGAGATTTAGCAAAATCCACAATGCGTTGCGCGGAGCTTCCTTTACTCATTAAAGAGCCAGCTAAAATAAACATAGGAATCGCCATAAGAGCTGGTTTTAGCCCATTTAACATAATTTCAACCGAACCCACTAAATTATATGATGTGAAAAAGAAAAACGCACTTACAGCACTTACTCCTAAAGCAATGGATACAGGCACTCCTAGGAGAAGTAAGCCAAATAGCACTAATAATAAATATATGATACTCAAAGGACACCCCGCTTTAATCTTTAATGACAGAATCGTGTATCATTTCACTTTCTGCGTTTTTAACAACCTTATCCGCGCTTGTCCAAGACACTTCATAAATCTTTTCAATAGAGCGATATGTCGCACCAAAAAAGGCAAATGGCAAACAAAGTAAAAAAATCCATAAAGGCACATCATGTAAAGCTTCACTCATATAGCCTAAAAGATAATTTTCATAGCAGACTTTCACTCCTGCGTAGCACATAAAGGCAAGGAAAAGTGAATTGAGCGTGTGGATTCCAATCACGCAAGCTTTAGCAAGCTTTGGTGGAAACTGCTCTAAAAGCATGGTAACGCTAATATGCACGCCCTTTCTAAAGCCATACGCCGCGCCAAATAAAGCCGACCATAAAAAGCAATATCGTGCAACTTCCTCCGCCCAAGTAAGGGAAAAATGAAAAAAATCTGGAAAAAGCCCTGTGAGATAGCGGCAAAAAACATTTATAGCCGTGACAAGCACGCCTACAACCAAGCCAACAACAGCGATATTTTTATTAATTGAGGCAATAATCACATCTAAAATGGCAAAGATTCTCTGCACACGTGGGCTATGATGAGCCCACACAAATGGTTTGGCAATAAAAGATAACATCATAATCCTTTATTGAACTTGCAAGACTTTATCAATCAAATCTTTACTTACAATGTCATAAAATTTTGGATAGATAGCCTCCATAGTTTGCTTCCATAGGGCAATTTGCTCATCATTTAGCGTAAAGATTTCTGTTTTTGTAGCATCATCTTTTTTAAGCTTTTCAAGGAGTAATTTTTCCTCTTTAGCACTCTCATCGCGCTCAAATTCTGTGGCTTCATGCAAAGCTTGTTTGAAAATATCTCTTAAATCATCGGGCAGTTGCTTCCAAAATCCATCGCTTACCACTACTAAATATCCCAAATACCCGTGATTTGATAGAGTAATTGAGCTTTGCACTTCATAAAATTTGGAATTATACAAGTTAGAAAGCGGATTTTCAGCCCCATCAACCACACCTGTAGATAGTGCAGAATACACCTCTCCAAAAGGCAATACTTGAGGAATCGCGCCAATGGCTCTAATCTGCTCTTCTAGCACTTTTGAACTCATAATCCTTATTTTTTGTCCTTTTGCGTCATCTGGCACCACAATAGGCTTTTTATTCGTGCTAAATTGCTTAAATCCAGCGTCCCAATAATCAAGTGCCACCACGCCTCGTTTAGAAATAGTATCTTTTAGAATCTGCCCCACTTCGCCGTCCATTACTTTATGCAAATGCGTAGTATCACGGAATAAAAAGGGTATATCCCATATATTAAATTCTTTGGCAATAGGCGTGAATTTTGAAAAGCTTGGCGCTGCCATTTGCACATTATTGCGTGTAAGCTCTTGAAATACTTTATCATCATCAACTAACTGCGCGCTAGGGAATACCTCTACTTTGATTTTGCCGCCGCTTAGCTCATCTACGCGTTTAGCAAAAAAATCAGCCGCCTGCCCTTTTGGCGTGTTTGCGCTTACAACATGGGCAAATTTTACTTTATACACTTCTTGAGTCTTATCCTCGCCGCAACCCCAAAATGCAAGGCTCACCGCGCAAACTAAGCTCAATATGGACACTTTCTTTGACATTTTCATTTTCTCTCCTTGAAAATCTTTATGATAAAAACACTTAACATTCTATACGAGGATTTTACGAATTTCAAAGCAAGCCTTACAGATTTACAAGCCAAAATGTTTATCTTGTGTAATTTATAAACAAATATACAAAAGGTGCAAGCGTTTGAAAAAATACGCTAAGATTGCCCACAAGTTGATGAAAATGTGCATAAGGAGGCTTCGTGTTTCCCTTTAGTGATGAAGAGCTGCAAACACCTGTTGAGATAGTTATAAGCAAAGTGCGCCCGACACTCACACTTGATGGTGGGGATATTACTTTGCTAGGCATTAAAGATGCAAAAGTTTATGTGCGGCTTGAGGGGGCTTGCAAGGGCTGTCCTAGCTCTTCAAACACGCTTAAATACGCTATTGAAAGCCGGCTAAAAGAGGAAATCCACCCCGATATTGCAATTGTTAATGTTCCGCATGGAGCAGAAATAAACTTATAATAATGGATATAAATGGATATTATTAAACTCACAGATACACGCACGCGCCAAGTGATTAACAAAAACAACAAAAAAGCTTTTGAGCTTTTTAGCGCTAAGCAGTTCCAAAAGTCTTTTGAGCTTTTTGCGCATAATCTCACCCTTGAGCCAGAAAATACAGAATCTACCATAGGCATTTTGCTTGCTGATATGGCACAAGACTTTGAGGAGCAGGCTTTAAGCCTTTATGAGTATTATCAAATCCTACTTGTGCAAGAAGTAAGCAAGGCGCGCGCTAGAGAGCAGATTCTAAAAACTATTAGGAGCTTTGATGGAAGCACAGACCAAATTTGCTCCGCGATGAGGGAGTTTGAGGATTTGCGCGTAGATAGCATTGATGGGATTTTGTATAAGGATTTTAAGCACATTGCGCAGGGGAATTTTAAAGAAGCTTTTGAATCCCTCCTTTTTAGCACAAAAATTATTTTCACCGACAAAGGCGAAATCTACGAATTTCTTAAGGAACTTGTGGAGAATGACTATCAAGATATGTCCATTGAATACATAGAATCTTTAAAAAGAAGTATCATTTATGATGGCGAGATTGAGAAAATTCTGCAAAAGGTGGCTTATGATAATTCTAAAAAACATAAACTATAAGAGCAGATTCTATAAAGCTATTACCGATGATACGCGCGTGATTGAGGCTATTTTAGATAAAAGCAAGGGTATAGAATCTAGGAGCAAAATACTAAAGGCACTAAGAGATTGCACCATAGATTCTATATTGCTTGTGAAAAATAAGCAAAATGCGCCCCATATCGAGCGAATGCTAGCACAAACAATGGCTGCTAAAGTGCATATTATAGAATCTAATAAGCTAAATGAGATTTTATATCCACCGCAGGATAATGCACAGCCTACGCCAAATGCGCCTTCATCATATGGCGCGCTTTCATTGCATAATGCAGCATTTTTGCCGCGCATAGTGGGAATTACTGGTACAAATGGCAAAACAACTACAGCGGCTATGATTTGCTCTGTGCTGCTTGAAATGGGCTTTAGCGTGGGATTACTTGGCACGAGAGGGTTTTTCATAAATGGGCGCGAGATGAAGCCTAAGGGCTTAACTACGCCTAGCGTGCTTGAAATATATGAGAATCTAAGCATAGCCATAGAGCAAAAATGTGATTTTTTCATTATGGAGGTAAGCTCGCACGCCATCGTGCAGGAGCGCATAGATGGGCTTACATTTGATTTAAAAATCCTAACAAATATTACCAGCGACCATTTGGATTATCATAAAAATCTCGCAGAATATCGGCGCGTGAAAAATAGCTTTTTCCTTGGGAGCGGCACAAAGCTTATAAACGCCGATGAGCCTTATGCGCACTGCGATGATAAGGAGGCAATTTATTATGGTATTACGCACAATGCGCATTTAAAGGCGAAAGATTACACGCTAGAAAATGGTATAAGTGCGCATATACAATGGACAAAAGGGCAAGATATAGAATCTAGCACTTTAGATATGCATTTATATGGCAAGCATAATCTATACAACGCTCTAGCTGCGCTTGCTGCGCTAAAAATACTTACCCACAAGTCGCTAGATTCTATAACTAAGCTTTTAGCGCGCTTTAGTGGAGTGAGTGGGCGTATGGAAGTGGTGCATACAAAGCCTATTGTGATTGTGGATTTTGCTCACACTTATGATGGTATGTATCAAATTTTTGAAAGCTTTAAGCATCAAAAAATAGCCGTTGTCTTTGGCGCAGGCGGGGATAGAGATAAATCAAAGCGCCCGCAAATGGGCTTATGCGCGCAGAATTTTGCGCATAAAATTTATATCACTAGTGATAATCCACGCACAGAATCCCCACAAGCCATTATCGCAGATATTTTAAGCGGCATAGATACGCGCAATGAAAATGCGCAGATTTTTACTCATATAAATCGCAAAGCTGCGATACATCAAGCACTAAGCGAACTTAAAGATGATGAAGTGCTGCTCATTTTGGGCAAGGGAGATGAGGATTATCAAATCATTGGCGATAAAAAAATCCATTTTGATGATAGGGAAGTGGTGAGGGAATATTTTACAAAACAAGCCTAAGCTTTAGAATCTCTTAACATGTAATTTATTATAATCGCAGCTTTCAAAACAAGCAAAAAGGGTAGGAATGGAGTATCTTTATATCAAGGCTTTGCATATTATTGCGCTTGTATGCTGGATGGCTATGCTTTTTTATCTGCCGCGTTTATTTGTCTATCACGCGCAGCATAGCGATAAGGCGGAGTTTGTGGAGATTGTAAAAATACAGGAGATAAAGCTCTATAAATACATTGGAATGCCCGCTATGCTTGTTACATTTGCTACAGGCATAATGATGATAGCGCTTAATCCTAGCATATTAAAGGTAGCAGATTCTGGTATGTGGCTGCATATAAAGCTTACATTAGTGCTTATTTTATTTATTTATCACGTAATGTGCGGATATTTTATTAAGAAATTAAAAAACACGCCGCACACGCAAAATCACAGATTTTTTAGAATCTTTAACGAAGTGCCTACAATTTTACTCATCATCATTGTGATTTTAGCAGTGTGCAAGCCCTTATAGGAGGCAAAAATGGCAAAACTATGGAGTGGGAGATTTGCTTTAGAATCTAGCTCGCTTTTGGAGGAATTTAATGCCTCTATTTTGTTTGACAAAACCTTGTGGCACGAGGATATTTTAGGTTCAAAGGCGCATGCTAAAATGCTTGCTCGCATTGGTGTTTTAAACGCCACGGAATTAGAGCAGATTCTAAAAGGCTTAGAACAGATTGCGCAGAGTATAGAATCTGGCGAGTTTGTCTTTGATATAGGCGATGAGGATATACATATGGCTATAGAATCTGCGCTTACTAAGCTTATAGGCGATGTGGGCAAAAAGCTCCATACCGCGCGTAGCCGCAATGACCAAGTGGCGCTAGATTTTCGCTTGTATATTTTAAAGCACAATCTTTATGTGCAGCATTTGCTTCTAGCCCTTATGGAGTGCATTTTAGACATTGCAAGCCAACATACACAGAGCATTATGCCCGGTATGACGCATCTCCAACACGCTCAGCCTATTAGTTTTGGTTTTCATCTTGTAGCGTGGGCGTGTAATTTTAGGCGAGATGTGCAGCGCTTAGGCGATGATTATGCGCGTAATAATTTTTGTCCGCTTGGGAGTGGGGCGCTCGCTGGCACGCCTTATGGGAATGATAGAATCTACTTAAGTAAAGAGCTAGGATTTAGCGCACCCACACTTAATGCTATGGATTCTGTAAGCGATAGGGATTTTGCGCTTGATATGCTCTATAGCCTCTCTATGATAATGCTGCATATCTCGCGCGTAGCAGAAGAGCTAGTGCTATGGAGCAGCGTGGAATTTAAATTTATCACTTTAAGTGATGCCTATAGCACGGGCAGTTCAATTATGCCGCAGAAAAAAAATCCCGATGTGCCAGAGCTTTTGCGTGGGAAGTGTGGGCGAGTGTATGGCGCACTTATAGGATTACTTAGCGTGATGAAAGGTTTGCCGTTCGCATACAATAAAGACACACAAGAGGATAAAGAAGGCGTGTTTGACGCGCTTAAAAATGTAGAAATTTGCTTAAAAATTGCCAAAGCTTGTTTAGAAAGTATGCAAATCCACACACAAAATATGTATAAAATGGCAAAACGCGGGCATTTGAGCGCTACAGATTTGGCAGATTTTTTAGTGCGTGAATGCAATGTTGCTTTTCGCGATGCGCATCATATCACAGGCAAAGTCGTGGCTTATGCAGAAAATAGGGGCGTGGATATAAGTGATTTAAGCGAAAGTGAGATTATGGCAGTAGATGCTCGCATTAAAGCAGGTGTAAAGGCTATTTTGTCCTTAGAATCTTCTATGAATGCGCGCAGTAGCCTTGGCGGGACTGCAAGCCAGCAGACACAAAGCCAAATTGATACATTAAGGGCATTTATTCAAGAGAGAAAAACATTTTTAGATTCTATAGAATCTGCACATTCCACAAAGGCGCAAGATGAGTAACACACAGGAGAAGCAAGCACAAATTGTAGATATGTTTAATGACATTGCCCCAAGTTATGATAGGGCAAATCGCGTGATGAGTTTGGGCATTGATGTAAAATGGCGCAAAGAGGCGTGTAAGAAAGCATTTGAGGCATTAGGCAAGGAACATATATCTTGTATCCTTGATGTGGCGTGCGGGACAGGAGATATGCTGTGGCATTGGTATAATGAGGCTAAAGGCGCACATAAACATATTGCTAAGATGTATGGGATTGACCCATCAAGTGGTATGCTGCAAGTAGCGCGCCAAAAACTTGCGCCGCTTATGGAGCAGGGCATTGTGGAGTTAAGTATAGGGCAGGCAAAGGCTTTAGAGATAGAATCTAAGGCTATACCTTCGCAAAGTGTAGAGATAGTCTCTATCGCGTATGGACTGCGCAATGTGGTGGATTTAGACAAAGCGCTTGATGAATTTGCGCGTGTGCTTACTCACGGGGGGATTCTTGTGATTTTAGAATTTATGAATAATAAGCCGCGTGGGATATTTGATAGTATGATGCGTTTTTATACACAGCGTATTTTGCCTTTAGTTGGCGGGCTTGTATCGCAAAACTATGCGGCTTATAAGTATTTGCCAGATTCTATAAAACATTTTGTAAGCAGCCAAGAGCTTGCTCAAAAGCTTTTAGAGCGGGGCATTAAGAGCTATTATATCAAGGGATATAGTGCAAATATTTCTACACTTTATGTGGGCGTTAAATCTTAGTGTAATGTTTAAAGAAATATTAATTAAGGAATAAAAAGGGATATTTTGGATATAAAGTTATTATTTTATTTTACTTTTTTAAAAAATATTTACAAAAATATCCTAACATAAGGGAGATTTTAAGCAATAATTCGACAACAAATCCCCAAACATAGCATACAAACAACAGCCAGTGTAAATGTGGAAATAGGGAAGGAGCAAGGGAATGAGCGAGGATTGTGAGGTAGTTTTGGTTGGCGGGGGAATAATGAGTTTTACTCTAGCGGCTATGCTAAGAGAGCTTAATCCTTGCGCGCAAATTAATTTGTATGAAATGCTAGATGATGTGGCATTAGAGAGCAGTATGGTATGGAATAATGCCGGCACGGGGCATCAAGCACTATGCGAGCTAAACTACACACCTCAAAGGGCAGATGGCAGCATTGATATTTCTAAGGCATTAAACATTAATCAACAATACGAATTAAGTAAAGAATTTTGGGCATATTGCGTGCGGCAGCAGATTCTAAAAGAGCCTAGCACTTTTATTAATCCCTTGCCGCATTTAAGCTTTGTGGTAGATGATATTATCCCCTATCTTAAGGCGCGCTATGAAAATCTTAAGACTTCTCCTCTTTTTAAGGCTATGCAATATAGCGAGGATAGAGGGCAAATTGCGCAATGGGCGCCGCTTTTGCTAGAAGGGCGAGATACTCATCAAAAGATTGCCGCTACTTATGTGGAGGGTGGAAGTGATGTGGATTTTGGCGAGATTGTACGGCAGCTTAAAAGCAGTCTTGTGCGACAAAGCGGATTTAATCTTTACCTTAAACATAAAGTGCGGGATTTAAAAAAGATAGGTAAATCGTGGCAACTAGATATTTGTAATCTCGCAAATGGACAAAATAAGCAAGTAAATGCGCAGTTTGTATTTTTAGGCGCAGGGGGTGGCTCATTCCCACTTTTACAAAAGAGTAAAATCCCTCAAGGGCGCGGGTATGGTGGTTTCCCTGTAGGAGGATTGTGGCTTGTGTGTAAAAATCCAAACATTATAAATAAACACCATGCAAAAATTTATGGCAAAGCCTCCATTGGCGACCCACCTATGTCTGTCCCTCATTTAGATACTCGCATTATTCAGGGCAAAAAAGAGCTACTTTTTGGTCCATATGCGGGCTTTAATACTAAATTTTTAAAGCATGGCAGCCTCTTTGACTTCCCTTTATCCATACAAATGAGCAATTGCGCGCCTATTTTGCAAGCAGGCGTTGATAATATTCCCCTCACAATCTATCTCATCAAGCAAATTCTTATGTCTAATAAGCAGCGTATGCGTAAGCTTAATATGTTTTGTCCTGCGGCACGGCTTGAGGACTGGGAGGCGCGATTTGCAGGGCAGAGAGTGCAGATTATTAAGAAAAATACAAAAGGGCGGGGGAGCTTGCAGTTTGGCACGGAGGTTATCACATCAAGCGATGGTTCGCTAGCAGTTTTGCTTGGCGCATCTCCGGGGGCTTCTACGGCGGTAAATATTATGCTGCAAGTGCTTGAATCTTGCTTTGCTAAAGATATGCAATCAAACCTATGGCGGGAGAAATTAGCTCATATGATACCCTCTTATCATTGCTCGCTGCAGGAGAATATAGCGCATTTTAATCATCACCGCGCCCAAACTGCTCAAACGCTCAATATCCCCTTTTGCCCTATCTAGATTCTTAATTCCTCCATACTTTTAGGCGCAAATGTGCGGCTTTTTATCAAAAAAGCAACATATAGAATCTAGCCTCAAAAAACAAGTTGATAGATGCGTAAGCAGCTCTAACTTTATACTTTAGGCGCGTAAAACGGGCTTTGCTCATTTGGGTAAGATGCGCGCGGCTTTTTATCAAAAAAGCAATAGCGCGGAAATTATAGAATCTAAGGACGTTCAATCCACTCTTGAATTTTCTTATAGAGCTGCACGCTCACGCGCTGCGAGGCAAAGCGCAAAGCCTCATCAAAACTAGCCGCATAATGCGTATAATCTAGGCTTGTGTTGAAAATAGGATTATTGCGGCAGTCAAAAATACTAAAGATAAGGCTAATTTTAATGCCATTATTCGCGCCCTCTACATGCACTTTTGCCTTTAAAACCTGTGTCGCCTCACCATCAAGACTATAAAAATATCCCAATTCTTTTGCCAAATCACTCGTGATAATATCATTTGGCATATTGCTTTCAACTATCAGGCGCGCTGTGGGGAGTGGGGTATTGTGGCTAAGCATATTCTCAAGTGAAGTAATAGGCTTAGAGGCAGTATTAAGCGTTTGCAAAAGCGTGCCATAAAGACGCAAACTACCCAAAGCCTTTTCAAGTCGCACCTTATCTTTAATGGAAAGCGTGCTACATTTATTTAAACTAGCCATATTTAAAGCATTATATGTGCTATCAAATTGTTTTTTAAACTGCGAGATAAGCGAGCTTTTAGGGATTTCAGCCCGAATATAGAATCTATCATTTTCAAACGCGTCCTTTGTGTAGCGCACATCATTTAACTCTATGCCCGCACTATTTAGCCAAACATCATTGCTTGAATTATACGACATAAGATTATCCTGCCGCTGCGTGTTGGAGCTAAATTGCGAGCTTACTTCGACATTAATTTGCGTAATAATATCACTCAAAGCATTGGCTTTGGCAGCATCAAGGGTTTTGGCACTTCCAAAACCAATAAGGAGGCTTGCATTCGCTTCATTTTTCCCATACCATGAGGGTGGCTTAGGCGTGCCATTAGAGCAGCCAAGCGTTATAAGCACAGATAGGATAAATAAAATAATGCGGCGCATAATGCCTCCTTAGATTCATAAAAGATTTACAAACTTAAAATGACATTATTCAATCACAAAGCTTGTGTCAACAGATTTGATAGCCTCTTGCTTTACTTTGGCAGGAAGCGCGCTTTTATTGATTTCTTTTTTCACATTTGCCTGCAATTTAGCCTTAAGCTCGGGATTAAGCTTAATTAGCACAAAAATCTTAGTGGCATCTTGTGTAATCCAAGTGTCTGTTTGCTTTGTGCCGCTAAGTGTTTGAGACACGCTTTGCTTAGTGATTTGCTCGCTAGCTTTTGATACTTGCGCATCTTGTGCAGAAGTTCCCATACTCATACTTGCAGCACGATTGATAACGCCCTCAATTTCAGTTGCCACTTGCCTTGCAAGCTCGTCTCTAGCCAAAGCCAAAGCCTCTGTGCGCGCATAGCCCAAATCACCATTTACAATATCAGCAGTGCCTATGGCGCTCATATCGCCCTGTCCGCCATTTAGCACCCAATTCGGTGCGCCTTGAATATTAAGGGCTTGGAGCGCTTTTTTATCAATTTTTTTAGCGCCCTCGCCCAAAGCATCATCTTTATCCCCACAACCTGCGATGAATAATGCCGCCAACATACCGCCTGCTATAATGTGTTTTACATTTGTTTTCATTATGTCTCCTTTTTAAAAAATTAAGCTCTTACCAACTCACAGAAGAGTTAGAGCCAAGTTTGATGATATTTACTTCATCGTCCCATACTACAAGCCCACTTTTGAGGTTTGTAAGTGTAAGCAAGAAGTAATAATCTGTGCGCTGCTTTGAGCCAACTTTAGTATTTTTCTGCACAATCTTGCCTGAAAGGGAATATTCTGGCGCTTTTAGCGTGCCTTTTTCAATGGTAGTGTGTTGGTCAAACTCATCATCATCGCGCACACTTCGCCCCATTGATATACCCTTATCTTTCTTATCGCCTACAGCAAGTGTGAGCAAGAATTTCCCACTATTGCGCATATCGCGCGTTACTTTGCGCGTAAGCTGGTCTGTGTCAATGGTCTGCATAGTGTCATTTACCACACCTGAAATCATAAGCACCTTTGGCGAACCTGCACTTGATATCTTACGCACATAACCACTACTAAGCAAAGATTGCACACTATCGCTTGCCGCTTTCTCAATATCGTGATAATCAAGCCCCATACTCGTATATGACTTAGAATCTGCTGTATCGATATATTGAGGCGATGTGCTACACCCTGCCACTACCAACGCACTAATAACCACTCCATACAAAAACCTTTTATTCACTCATACCTCCTTTTAAGATTCTATAAGTTGGATTACTACCTTTAACTCGTAGGTAGAGGATATTATCGTGTTTTTCACACAAAACGACAACATTGCGCAATTTTTGCGCTTTTTCTTGCAATAATGGGTCATTTATGCACTCAAAATGCACATTATATAGCCCATATCCATCAGCTTGCAAACTCACATCGCCTGCATTATTTGGAATCTGCATAGCCAAAATTCGATTAGGCAAAGCTGTAGCAATGCGCACATCGGCACTTGTCGTCCCTATAGAATAAAGCATACCTGCCAATGCACCAGCTGTGCCTAACTGGTCGCTTAGGACCGCTTGTGTGCTAGCTTTTAATATCGCAGAGGTAATCGCACGCGTAAGGATAAAGGGCAGTTGCTTTTCAAACTCATTGGCAATCACCGCATCAAGCAAGCTTATCTCATTAGCCTCAATTTTACTGCTAGCATTTAGCGCATAATAAGTCCGCGCGCTTGTTACACCTGCTATGATGGTTGGCACAGAAACACCCACATGCAAAACATTGCTGCTCACCAAATACGCGGGCAAATCAAGCGACATATCTTGTTTATACGCACTTTTTCCATCTTCTATGATAATCCAAGTGTATTTCTGCGCTAATTTACCTGTTTTGCGATTTTGCATAACCTGTAAATCTTGATTTATCACTTGAGCTTTATTTATCCCATAAGATTCTTTATATAAATCTAAAGCCTTGCTATAATCTCCCTCGCTCATAAAAAATAGCGCAGATACATAGCTCACAGCAGGATTTATAAAGCCTCCATAGGCATGAAAATTTTTCAAATTACTATATTGCTGCTCCAAAACAGGCGAGATAGCTTGCGTTGAGGCACTCATATCCACTTGATTAAGCGTTTTATCTTGTGCGCTTTGTTTGCTTTCTTCTGCCATAGCCTTTTGAATATCTTTATTGAAGTAGTCTTTTGCCCTGCGTTGCCTATCATTAGCGCGGTTAAATTCCACACGCGCCAAAGCATAATCGCCCTGCGACATTGCATTAAGCGCCTTGTAGTAATTAAACATAACGCCCTCATAAATATTACCGCGATATGTCTTTACATTTTCGTTTAAAATCACAGCCCCTACATTGCCAAAAATACCACCCAGCAGCCCTTCTGCCTCATATTGGCTAAATAATAACTCCCCTTGCTCTAAAATTGCCGCAGTGTCCTGCTGCTGCGAGCTAAAGCCGCTGATACCCGCCTGCAGATTCCATAATACATCACCTGATGAGCCTGCCTCTTTTTTGGCATATTCATAAGCCTTTTTATCTTCCCCACCATAGTAATGCTTATTAAAAGATTCCAAACTGCCTTGATGTGAGCATGCACTTATAAAAAATATGCTTATCCATAATGTCGCCCATGTCGCTAAAGTGGCATATCTCACAATTTCCCCCAAAATTCAAAAATCTCTAAATGTAAAATAAAGGTAAAGAATAAAAGCCCTTATTATAATCGCCCAATCTTTAAGTTTCACTTTAATTTCACAATATTTTATTAGTATGCGAGGCTCAAATATAGAATCTAGCCCAAAATTTAGCTCAAAGCAAATATGGCAAAACAACAAACGCCATAGATGTTCTCAAGGTAGATTCTATAAATTTCGCAAGGATTATAAGGTGAAGCGGTTTTTATTATACATTCACATGGTGCTTATGTGTATAGTGGTTTTTGGGTGCAGCACACAGATTCCTACACTTGATGAAACTGCCACACAAGCGCATATCCCGCAGAAATTTAGCAATCTCACTCCCTCTTTGCAAAATACCTCACAAAAAGACTTGAGCGCGCTACAAAGCGATTATGCAAAGCTTGAAGAGCAGCCCTTTAGCCTGCAGCAGTTTATGACGCTCATTGATGATAAATCATTGCATAAGATTCTAAGTATCGCGCTAGAAAAAAACACAAATGTGCTCACGATGATTTCACGCATTAAGCAAGCTAAATCACAAGTTAAAATTAACACCGCAAGCATATTTCCAACCATTAATGCTGGTATTAATTCAAGCTATATTGATAATCGCACACTCTCACAAAGCACGGTTGTGCGCCCGGGAGCAAACTCTATAAATGCAAATGTGAGTATGAGCTGGGAGCTTGATTTATTTGGCAAGCTTAACGCCCTGCGTCAATCAAGCAAAAAAGATTATGCCCAAGCCCAAAGTAATCTCGCCTTTGCGCAAATCTCGCTTATCGCTGAAGTAGCGACTTTGTATTTTACCCTGCGCGATAATGCTAACGCGCTTATGCAAGCGCAAAGCACATTACGTAATTTAGAGCAAATTGAGGCAATTAATGCGGATAAATTTCAATTAGGCTTAATTGATATTAGCACTTATCAAACTTTTATTACTAGCACAACAACGCAAAAAAATACCTATGAAACGCTGCGCTACACCTTTGAGCAGAATAAAAATGCCTTGCTTGTGCTATTAAATATTAATGTTGATGAGCTTGCACAAAGCATTGATTTTCTAGATTCTAAAACATATACTTTTCCACATATCGCGACATTTTATGTAGATAAAATGCCAAGTGATATTTTGCTCTCCCGCCCTGATATTCAAGCAAGCCTCTATGCGCTGCATTCCCAACTTTATAAGCAGACAAATGCTAAGGCTGCGCGCTTACCCACTATCTCTCTTAGCGGCTCCATAGGTGAAGTGCTATATAGCACCAATGGCGCTGGCTCTATTGTCTTTCAGCTGGCAAATTCTATTACCGCGCCACTGCTTAACCGCACTGCTTTAAAGCAAAATTATCTCATACAGCAGGAATTAAGCAAGGAAGCCTTTTACACACTGCAAAATAATGTAAATACTGCTCTAAGCGAAGTAGAAAATGCTCTTTTTGATATAGAATCTAAAAAGCGTCAAGTGCAAAATACGCAAGGTGCGTATGAAGTGGGGGTAAAAACTTATGAGAGCAATGCTGCTAAAAATATGCGTGGATTGCTTGATAGGAATGATTTTTTAACTACAGAAAATACTTATTTGAGCCTGCAAACGCAGCTTTTTACAGCCAAAGCAAATGAGATGATTTCGCTTGTTACACTTTTTAAGGCTTTAGGTGGGAATTTAGCCCTAGCAGATTCTAAGCTAGATTCTAAAAATACATCATCACAAGGACAATGACAATGAATCTCTATGAAACACTAAAAGTAAAAAAATCCTCAAATAAAAAACTCACTCCATTTGCGTGGGTTATGATACTTGGCGGCGTGGTGATACTTGGCGCGCTTGTATTTTTCTTATGGAATTTTTTTGGCACAAAAATCACTTATGAAACCACTAGAGCCACTTATGGCGACATTAAATCAAGCATTTCCGCTTCTGGCTCTATTTCTCCTGTGAATGAAGTAGAAATTGGGAGCGTTATTTCTGGGCTTGTGCTTGAAGTGCTTGTTGATGAAAATGATGAAGTTAAAAAGGGGCAAGTATTAGCGCGTATTAATCCAGAGAGTATTAATCAAGAAATTGCGCGCTATGAGGCACAGCTCAACTCCGCTCAAGCCAATCTTAAAGCTAGTGAGCGCACGCTAGCGGATAGAAAATGGAATTATGATAGGCTAAAAGAGCTTTATGACGCCACAAAGGGCGCTTCGCCTTCGCTGCTTGAATTACAAACAGCGAAGACAAACTATACCGCAGCGCTCTCTGATGTGGAGGTAAAGCGCGCTTCTATTGTGGAGATTCAAACCAGCATTGAGACTGCCAAAATTAATTTAAAAAATTCCGAAATTGTCTCATCAGTTGATGGCATTGTTTTAACGCGCAATGTCGAAGTAGGGCAGAGCGTGGCTGCTAGCTTTCAATCACCCACACTTTTTAAAGTGGCTGAAAATCTCGCAGAAATGCAGCTAGTGGCGAGTATTTCGGAAGCAGATATTGGCAAAGTAAAAGAGGGGCAAGATGTGGTTTTCACCGTTGATGCCTATCCAGATAGGAGCTTTCATACAAAGGTTAATCGCGTGAATTTTGGCTCAGGCGATGGCACCACGACAAGTTCATCAAGCTCAAGCTCTAGTTCTAGTGCGAGTTCAAGCTCGAGCATTATTATTTATCGCGCCAAAATGGAAGTGGATAATAAATCTCTGCTTTTGCGCCCAGATATGAGTGCTACGGCAGATATTATCATTGCTAATGCCACAAATGCCTTGCTTGTGCCAAATGCTGCGCTTTATTTTGATTTAAATAAATCTTTGCAAAAAGCAGGGGCAAAAAAGAGTGGTTCTGCGCTTGGCTCGATGTTTTCTCCCCCTCCACGCCCAAGAGCGCAGATTAATACTAGACAAAAAGAGCATGGCAAAAGCGGCACATTGTGGATTCTAAAAGATGGCAATCCTGTGGCGGTGAATGTGGAAATTGGCATAACTGATGGCAATTATGCGCAGATTCTAAGCGGCATTGATGAGAATGCGGATATTATCACAGGCGTGAAAGTCAATTAGATTCTATAATGTTTAAGGAGCAAGGGCTGTGAGCGAAATGGCAGGACAAGAAGTAAAGCAAGCTTTTATAGAATCTAGAGAGGATTTTATTGTCCTAAAAGATGTGCGCAAAACCTATGGCAAGGGGGAGGGCGCATTTGAAGCCTTAAAAGGCGTAAGTTTAAGCATTGATAAAGGTGAATTTGTAGCGCTTATGGGACCTAGCGGCTCTGGTAAATCAAGCCTTGCAAATATACTTGGCACGCTTGATGTAGGCACAAGCGGGGAATACCTTTTCTGCGGAGTAAATGTCTTTGAGCTTACACAAAATCAGCGCGCACTGCTTAGGCGCAATTACATTGGTTTTATTTTTCAAGGATTTAATCTCTTAGCGCGCACAACAGCATTAGAAAATGTTGAGCTGCCTCTTATGTATCGCGGTATGAAAAAAGCAGAGCGGGAGCAAATCGCCCTTGCCGCACTTGATAAGGTAGGGCTTAAAGATTGGGCATCTCATACAAGTGCTAAGCTTAGCGGCGGGCAGCAGCAGCGCGTAGCCATTGCGCGTGCGATTGCTTCAGAGCCATTATTCTTACTTGCCGATGAGCCAACAGGAAATCTTGACACTAAGCGTAGCGTGGAGATTATGGAGATTCTAAAAGGTCTTAATCAAGATTTAGGCATTACTATCCTTATGGTAACGCATGAACCAGATATGGCAGAATATGCCAGCAGAGAATTGCATTTCTTAGATGGGCGATTGGTTGGCGATTCAAAGGAGCAGAAATGATATTTAATGCCTTTTTGCTAGCCTTGCGGCAGATTAAGCGTAACTTTTTGCGCGCATTTCTTACTATGCTAGGTGTAATTATTGGCGTGGGTGCGGTGGTTGTGATGATTAGTTTAGGCAATGGCACAACTAAAATGATAAGCGATAGAATCTCTTCACTTGGGAGTAATTTGCTACTTGTTTTCCCCGCGCGCGCGATGAATCCTAGTGGAGCAAACTTGCGCCGTAATTTTAGTATGCAAGAAGTTCAAGAGCTGCAATCGCTTGTGCAAGAATATATACAAGCCATTGCGCCAATCTCCCAAAGCTCTGTTATGCTGCAATATCAATCCCAAAACACCACCACTCAAGCTCAAGGCGTAAATCCTGCTTTTTTTGAAGTAACACAATGGGATACGAGCGAAGGCAGAAGCTTTGAGGCAAATGAATACCGCGTGGGAAGTAATGTATGTATGATTGGCGAATCGGTGCGCAAAAATATTTTTAATGGTAAAAATCCGCTTGGGCAAAAAATACGCTTAAATAATATTGTGTGCGAGTGTATTGGCGTTTTAGAATCTAAAGGGCAGGGCGGTATGGGTAATGACCAAGATGATGTGATTTTGCTCCCTGCTAAGGCTTATTTGCGCTCTGTTGCAGGAAGTAACACACTTTTTTCTATTAATCGCCTTATGCTGCGCGCAAAAGATGGCGTAGATTCTGATGAGATTGTGCCAGCACTCACTAAAGCCTTACGACAGGTGCGCAATGTGCGCAGTGGCGAGAAAGATTCTTTTGAGATTATGGATACAAAGCAAATTGCAGAAACGCTCACTTCCACGACTAAAATGCTCACCGCCCTGCTTGGTATGATAGCGGGGGTAAGCTTGATTGTAGGAGGCATTGGCATTATGAATATTATGCTTGTCTCCGTTACAGAGCGCACAAAAGAAATTGGCACGCGTATGGCAATTGGCGCACTGCAGAGCGAAGTGCTTATGCAATTTTTGATAGAATCTATCACGCTTAGTTCTTTAGGTGGCGTGCTTGGGATTATTTGGGCATTTTTTGCGTCACTTAGCTTAAGTAAATATATGGAAATACCTTTTATTTTTGATATTCCAACCGCAGTAATTGCGTTTTTATTTTCTGCCTTTATTGGCGTGCTATTTGGCTATATCCCCGCCAAAAGAGCCTCAAAGCTTAATCCCATTGACGCTTTGCGCCACGAGTAGGGCAGAGTTACTTTTATGATTATTATTTGCAAAATTACACATTAGCTACCCTTGAAATACCTCAAATTAATGGATTCTTAATGGCTTTGTGCTAGAATGCGTGGCTTTCAAATTTTACTTAAAGGAGACCCTATGAAGAAAGTAATTCTAGGTTTGGCAGCTGGCGTATTGTGTTTGAGTTTGGCTCAAGCAAAAGACCATCAAGTAAAAATGCTCAATAAAAATGCAGATGGCACAATGACTTTTGAGCCACTACTTGTTAAGGCTGCCGTTGGCGATACAATCACTTTTATCCCTACAGATAAAGGACATGATGCAAAAAGCACGCTTGTTCCTGATGGTGCGCAGCCATTCTCTGGCAAAATCAATGAGCAATTCACTTATAAGCTTGAAAAAGAGGGCGTATATGTGTATGTTTGCACACCTCACAGACCAATGAATATGTCTGGACTTGTGCAAGTAGGCAAGGCTGCAAATTTAGACAAAGCAAAAGAAGAAATTGAAAAGATAGAATCTAAAGCCGTTACCAACAAAGGTAGACTAAAAAAAGCTGCTGAGGGCATCAAATAATCCTAGCAAAAGCGAGAAGCCTGTAAGAGAAGTCTCACAAAGCGGCTTTCTCGCGCCCCACTTTACTCTCTTAATTTTTTCCCATTTTATTTAGCTTTATTTTTTGGCGATAATTGTCCCAAAATTCACCCATTTAAATAGCACCTCTACACCGACAAATCCCACATTTTTAAGTAAATTGATATTTTCCTCCAAACTAAAAGGCACAAGGACATTTTCTAATGCCTCACGCTTTTTGCTAATTTCCCCCTGCGTGTATCCTTGCTGCATTTTATAGCGCAAATAGCGCTCTATCATTTGCCTATCAAGGATTCTATGATGAGAAGTCATTTTCTCGCTTAAAAAGAAAACCCCTCCAACATCAAGCGCATTATATATGTTTTGCAAAAGCGCCTGCCTTTGCATAGGGCGTATAAATTGCAAAATATAGCTTGCTATCACGCACGAACAGGGCAAGAACTCATAGGCTAAAATATCTTTATGTATAAAAGTAATCTCCGCCCCATAAGCCTTAGCCTTAAGATTTGCCCTATCAATCATCGCCCTAGAATTATCAATGCCTATAAACTCTGCATATCCCGACATTGCCTGCCAAAGGGCTAAAAGTGTCGTGCCAGTGGAGCTGCCCAAATCATAAATAAGCGCTTTTTGTGAGCCTTGCACGCTAGCATTATCACATATATTCATTTTGCAAAAATCCACAATTAAGCCCACAACCTCCTTATAATGCGGCACAGAGCGTTCGAGCATATCATCAAACACGCTTGCTACTTGCTCATCAAATTCAAATTGCTTGCCAATATCTTGCATAAAAATTTCATCTCTCATTGTTGTCCTTAACCCTCACTTTTTAGGCGCTAAGCATTATTGCAGCTTTGCTAACCCATCAAGTGGCGAGCTAGCACTCGCGTAGGCTTTGCGCGGTATGCGCCCAGCCAGATAGCTAAGCCTGCCTGCTTTTACAGCATATTTCATCGCTTCAGCCATCATTATAGGATTTTGCGCCTGTGCAATAGCAGTATTTGTAAGCACACCATCGGCTCCTAGCTCCATGGCAATGCTTGCATCACTTGCGCACCCCACGCCTGCATCGACAATAAGCGGCACTTTAATAGCCTCTTTGATAAAGGCAATATTATAGCGATTTTGGATTCCAAGCCCCGAACCAATAGGCGCAGCCAAAGGCATAACAGCGCTCGCTCCTGCATCTTCTAGTCGTTTTGCCATAATGGGGTCATCATTTGTATAAGCCAGCACACAAAATCCCTCTTTTGCCAGAATCTGCGTAGCCTCTAGCGTTTCAACGATGTCAGGATAGAGCGTTTTTTGCGTATCGCCAATGATTTCAAGTTTAATAAAACTAATGCCCGTAGCCTCCCTAACGAGCCTAAAAAGCGTGATTGCCTCCTTTGCATTCACGCACCCTGCGGAATTTGGCAAAAATTGAATATTAGTATCCCTAAAAGTCTCAAGCAAATTTTCGCTCTTATTATCCATAATATTCACACGCCTTACGGCCACGGTGATGATTTGCGCCCCGCTTGCTAATGTCGCTTCTTTAGTAGTGGCAAAATCGCTATATTTGCCGCTACCCACAATAAGGCGAGATGAAAAAGTGTGAGAGCCAATCTGCAATAAATCATTCATTTTTTATCCTTTATAAATTATCAAGTGTCTCAATAAGCCTACTTGGCGTAAATGCGTAATCTGCAATGCGCTCACTTAGCTTTTTTGCCGCTATAGTATGAGCGAGCGAGCCTTGCAGAGCAGCCTCAAGTGGTGCATAGCCTTGAGCCAACAGCGCACCAATAAGTCCGCTTAGCACATCACCACTCCCACCTTTTGAAAGCGCATTTGTGCCAAGCGGATTAATATACACCGCTTGAGCCTGCGCAATAAACACATTTGCACCTTTAAGCAAAAGCGTAACGCGCGGATATTTTTGCGTAAAATTAAGCATAGAATCTAGCCTTTTATGCGCCTCATAATCGCCAAGCCCACAGATTCTAAGTAGTGATGCAAACTCCTTTGGGTGGGGTGTGAGAATGACATTTTGAGAATCTAGCCTTTGATTAAGGCTATCAAGGAAAGTTTTTATCATGGGTGAGTGAAATACATCTGCATCAAGCACGCAAGGCAGCGCACTATCAAGCAAAGATTCTAAAACTAAACTAGCCCTCTCCACTCCTAAGCCCATACCAAGCGCAATGGCTGTGGCATTATGTGGGATAGAATCTACGCATATTAAATCCATAGGAATACACATATCCTGCTTGCCTACAATGCTCACAAGCCCAGCCCCAAAATGTAGCGCCGCACTCGCACTTAATATACTTGCTCCACTTTTCTCCCCAGCAAACACCGCCAAATGCCCAAAGTCGCCTTTATGCGTATTTTGCTGCGTGCGTTTGGGCAGGGACAAGTCAGATTCTGTAAGCATTTTAATATTTGAGCTTACTTCATAATGATGTTGAGATAACCCAAGCTTGCCAATGTGTAGCCTGCCGACATAATCCTTTACCCTATCTTCAAGGCACACAAGGCTTATAGCACCCATACAAAGCGTGTGATGTGCCTTAAAAATATAGCCCTCATTATGCACACTTAGACCGCTTGGCACATCGCAGGCTATGCAAATGCGCGCGCTTTTTTCTGCCAGAGCAAGTATGTCGCTTATATCGCGCTCTAGCTCACCTTTTAGCCCACTTCCTACCACGCAATCCACCACCACATCGCAAGGCAAAATTTTTTTAATAAATTTCACTTCACACAGCTGTGCGCGCTCACAAGCCTGCACGCACAAGGGCGATTTTGGCTCTTTGGCTTGATAGATTCTCACATGATATTCCCCACTTAGGCGTCTAGCAAGCGTGTAGCCGTCCGCGCCATTATCTCCACTCCCGCACATAATAGTAATCACGCTGCCTTTATGCGTGAGCGTATTAATTAGCGATTCTAACGCGCAAGCGGCATTTTCAAGCAAAATTTCTGCGCTTAAATGATACTTTTCACAAGCCCTCTTGTCCAAAAATGCCGTGCTATGATATACATTTTGCATAATTACGCTCCATATCGCGCGCTAAGGGCTGCTACAATTACGCTTACTACATCATCTTGGGGCTTGCTTTGAGGAGAGGGTATAAGCTTTGCAAACTTAGTTTCAATATATGAGGTATCAAAATGCCCATTTTTAAAATCCCTATCATTGCAAATATTAAGCAAAAATGGAATGGTAGTTTTCACGCCCTTAATGGTGAATTCACTTAGAGCGCGCGCGAGTTTATTGACTGCTAAATTATAGCTTGAAGCGCGCACAATGAGCTTTGCTACCATAGAATCATAAAAAGGAGGTATCACATAGTCCTTATAAATGCAGCTATCCACACGCACAAAAGGTCCTAGTGCTGGATAATACGCACTAATCTTGCCCGGATTTGGCACAAAGTCATTTGCCACATCTTCAGCATTAATCCTTGCCTCAATCGCATAGCCCTGCGCGTGTATGTCATGCTGTCCTAATTCTAAAATCTCGCCCTGTGCAATACGAATTTGCCGCCCTATTAAATCATATCCTGTAATTTCCTCCGTAACGCCATGTTCAACCTGTATGCGCGTATTCATCTCCATAAAATAAAAATTGCTATCCTCATCAAGTAAAAATTCCACCGTTCCAGCATTAGTATATCCTGCAGCCTTTGCAGCAGCCACTGCAGTAGCGCCCATTCTGCGGCGTAAATCATCGCTTATAAAGGGGCTTGGTGCAATTTCAATAAGCTTTTGATGTCGCCGCTGTATGGAGCAATCCCGCTCTAAGAGATGAATGACATTGCCATAATTATCTGCCAAAATTTGAAATTCAATATGGCGCGGATTAAGAATGTATTTTTCCATAAACACATCATCATTTTTAAAAAACGCCATAGCTTCGCGCTTGCAGGCGTTAAAAGATTCTATTAAATCTGCTTCTTTTTCTACCACGCGTATGCCGCGCCCACCGCCTCCGCTACTTGCTTTTAAAATAATGGGATAGCCTATTTTTTGCGCTAGTTTGGCTATCTCATTAGTGGAGTATTGATTAAGCGGCTGTGTGCCGGGCACGATAGGAATGCCATTTTTTTGCATAATCTCGCGTGCAGCATTTTTATCGCCCATTTTGGCAATGGTGAGCGCATCAGGTCCTATCCAAGTAATGCCCGCCTCTTGCACCTTTTTGGCAAAAGCGGCATTTTCGCTTAAAAATCCATACCCGGGGTGAATAGCATCAGCTTCAGCCTTAAGCGCTGTCTCTACAATCAAATCTGCATCAAGATAGCCTTTGAGCGGGTCATCGCTAATCTCATAAGATTCATCAGCCATTTTCACATGCAGGCAATCTCTATCTGCCCTTGCATATATGGCTACACTTTTGATGTGCAAATCCCTGCACGCACGGATAATACGCACGGCAATTTCGCCGCGATTAGCAATGAGAATCTTATGAAACATAACGCGTCCTTTGTGTAAATAGGCTTATGAGTAAGGCTAGATTCTGTAAATTATAGAATCTAGCCTTAAAAAACAAGTTGATAGATGCTTAAAGCATCTATAACTTTATACTTCGAGGGCTAATGTGGGCTTTGCCTACATTTGTAAAATGCGCGTGGCCTTTGTGTGAGCAAAAGCAACAGCGCGGGAATATAGAATCTAGCCATTATAAGCTTTAATAGATTTATCCAAAATCGCTTGTGCAGCGGCTTTATCTTTGTATTCTTTTACCTTTACCCATTTGTTTGGCTCTAAAGTTTTGTAAGTTTCAAAGAAATTTTTAATTCTATCAAGCGTAATTTGTGGCAAATCCTGCAAAGATTGAATATTATCAAAACTAGGGTCAATCTTTGAAATAGGCACGGCGATGAGCTTTTCGTCCATTCCGCTTTCATCTTCCATAATAAGCACGCCAATAAGCCTTGATTTTATCATCGCGCCTGCTTGCAGCGGATAAGGATTAAGCACAAGCACATCAACAGGGTCGCCATCATCTGCTAAAGTATTTGGGACAAAGCCATAGTTTGCTGGATAAAACATCGCGCTATACATCACTCTATCCACCACGACTAAGCCGCTATCTTTATCAACTTCATATTTGATATTTGAGCCATAAGGGATTTCAATGATGACATTAATTTTATCGGGATTTTCGCCAACAGGGACTTTTGAGAGATTCATATTTGCTCCTTAACAATGTATTACGCTAAGATTATAGCAGGTTTTGATGATAGAATGTTAATTTGGAGTTGGTGGAGCTGTGGGGAGTTGAACCCCAGTCCAAAAATGAGAGCTTCTTAGGCTTCTACATGTTTAGTAGGCATTAACATCTTTTTATGGCTATCTCAATACCCCAAAGATAATCCATAAGCAGCCTTTTGTCTTTTCTCCCTGCCCAAGGCGGTGCAAGGAGAGCATCTAGCTCAAATGACGACTTTAGAATCTAGCTAGCATTAAAACTAAAGTCGGCTCCAAAAAGCGATAAACCTACGCTACTCTTGCGTAGGCTGGAGCGTAATTTGCGTTGTTTGCGTTTATAAATGTAGCAGTTTTAGAGCGTGCTAGCTCACATGCACCTAAGCCTCTTCACTCCTGTCGAAAGCCAATCAGCCCCGCTTTAGATTCTATTCCGCACTATTGCTTTTTATAAAAAGCCGCGCGCTCTTACCAAATGAAAGCCCATAAGGATAGAATCTAAGAGGCGCGGATTATAGCCTTTTTTGCCGCTTTTTGTCAATCCACATACACAAACTTATCATACAATAACTCCCCACAAAACCCCAAATCCCCCCAAAAACCACTTGAATAATCGTATGCCAATCACCCATGACACGCGCGCAAGCCACTAACGCAGCCAAAACAAATGTAAATAAACCCCATTTCACACTCACATATCGAAACGCAAACGCAGAGGCGATAAACGCAGAGGTCGTATGCCCACTTGGGAAGCCATTAAATGCGCCATTAATGGGGCGCTGCGCAAAAGTAGCTAAAAGCTCTATATCAACTATATGCGCATAATAATTAGCCACATACACGCAAGCGAGCTTTATTGCATAAGCCACACCTAGCACTACAATGCTTGTTATCACAAGATACAAAAGCGGCGTATATCGCCTCTGCACGAGCCATGCCACGCCAAAGGCTAAAGGCATATATCTAAACACATCGCCATATAGCTCCACATCATACAGCCACAGCGCAAGTGCGCACACTCCCACCAATAATCGAATTTTATCCTCCATTTGGGATTTTATAGAATCTGCGCTAGATTCTGTAGCATTTATAGAATCTAGCTTTGTAGATTCTATATTTGTAGATTCTGTAAAAGACTTCTGTTTATCATTGCTCCCATTTTTATCATTCATACATCGCTCCATACATTAAAGTGCGCGCATTCTAGCATAAAAATATCAAAACCAAAACGCCACTTGCACTTTTGCGCTAAAGCCCGGCTCATATATGCCCACACCGCTTTCTTTAGCAAAAAGCTCTTTAAGCGGCGAAGTAGCGCTAATGTAAGTTTGATTGGTAAGATTTAAAAATGCTACTTTTAGCTGCGCATGTTTAAATAGATAACTCAAGTAGAGATTATGCGTATTATACGCGCCTTTATGCACAGAATCTAAGTCGTTATAATACAAATTATAGCCCTGATAGTTTATAGATTCTATAAAACGCGCAAGATAGAGGATTTCAAATTGTGGCGCGGCGCTAAATGGGCGCAAACCCACACTCGCACTATAGCTTCTCCCACTCACTGCAGCTAGCTCAAAAGTATCAGTAATAAGCCTTTGCTTAAAGGTAGGAAAACTCTGCGCTATACCCATATGAAAGGTAATCATATCAAAATCCAAGCCCGCACTTGCCTCATATCCTATGATTTTTATAGAATCTGGCGTATTTTGCCTATACATATCTTCATGCGTATGCTCTCCGGCGTGATTATGCTCATGGGCTGCGCCACTATTTGCATAGCTATTAATAAAATGCTTTAATTGCTGATGATATAGCCCAAGATGCGTGCTAAAAACGCTATTGTCATAATCGATGTTAAACTCTGCATTATGGAGATTTTCTGCGCGAAGTGGGCGGATAAGCGCATGGGCATTGCTAAGGAGCGATATATCTTGAGGCATTGCGCCGCGTGTGTTGTAATTATATTTAAGCTTAAAACTCATATTTGCAAATGGCGCATATTGCAATATCGCATAGGGGCTAAAGCCGCTTGTGTTATGTTTGAGCGCGAATTTATCTTTGTAGGAGAATGTATCATAGCGCGAGCCTAGAGCAAACATTATAGAATCTAAAAGATAAAATTCCGCTCCTATAAACCCTCCATAAACCGCTCCTTGCTCATATCCACGATTATTATGTGCAAGCTGCTCTTGTGTGAGATTATGCGCTTTAGTGGAGATAAGCTGATAATTAAGCCCATATTTTATATTATGGCGCGCCTCTCCAAAGTAATGTTTAAACATCACATCACTCCCCAAATGCGCTAAGGATAAATCCATGGCGCTCTCTTCTTCATGCACTGCTTGCAGTGTGGTGCGCGGAGAGAGGCTAAGTGATTTGTGTGCATAATATGAATTAATAAAAAACGCAAAATCCTCACTTGCATAATCATACTTTAGCCCTGCATTGTGCGCATTTAGGGCATTATCAAAAAGTGTGGGATTACTAGCAGTAAGCACATTTGCCGCAAAGGGCGCGATAGAATCTAGATGATTAAAATGATAGTTGAGATTAAGGCTATGCCCATTTTTTGGCATATATGTGAGCTTAAAAAGCGCGTTGTGAGATTGACTAGGCGAAGTAAGCACCTTGCGCCCATCTCCATCGCGATAATATGGCGTATCATCAAAATCATAGCTTGCTAGCAAGCCTAGATTCTCTATTATTTTGCCATAAGCAGCCACAGCAGTATTAATACCGCGATTGCTTTGCCCTCCAAGGCTTACAAGCGCGCCATAATTGTTATTTTTAAGCATATCAAACGCATTTTTAGTGGTAATATTAATACCACCAAATAACGCCCCAGCGCCATATTCTACATCTGCTAAACCTTTTTGTATTTCAATGTTTTTAATTAAAAAGGGCGAGAGTTGCATATTGCCTTGATGATGAAACAAATTCCCTCCCTGCGCAATGCCATCAATATGCATGCGGAACATTCTATCTTCGATATTACGCACATAAAGCTTTTGGGCGATTTGCGCGCCACCGCCCACTTGCGTATCGGCATTTTTGGCAAATATCTCTTTTAGATTCTGTGCTTGTGTATTTTGCAAAAACATATCATCGATAACGCCTACATCACCGCTATTTGAGATATTTTCACTAGCTATTAGAGGTGTGAGCGAATGGGTCTCTAAATCTTTAGCAAAACTAACTAACGCACCCAAACACATGGCGCAAAAAAATGCAAATCTCATAAAAACTCCTTGTCAATGATTTAAGATGAAAAGTGGGGATTTTATCACATTTTATAAGGCATGTCAATACATTTTATAAAGTGTGATAGAATTATGTAAGAATTACTTTGCAGAACATCAAAATATAGAATCTAAAAGGCGTTTTTATGTATTTTATGTTTTTTGTTAGAATGCTACAAATTTTGTAAGGAGTGATTATGGAATGTCCATACTGCAAACATACGCTTACACAAAGCGAAGTGGTGTCGCTTCTAAGAAGTCTTGATAAAGCAAAAAAAGATTGCGTAGTCTGCCATAAGCCTTTTGTGGGTAGCAAAAGTGCTAAAACCTGCTCAAGTGCGTGCCGCTCAAAAGCCTATCGTTTGCGCAAATCTACACGCGCTAGCTAAGGCTTAAAAAGCCACTAGTGTGAGCCATATTTGCACAGCGTGTGAGCGCAGCGCAAACATAAAGTCCAAAGTGCTAATTGCTATTAGAATCCTCCTCCTGCCCCACATTATCCATAACGCCCATAACTTCGCGCAAACGCTCTTTATCAAAATGCGTATAAATGCGGCTAGTGTTTAAGTCTGAATGCCCAAGCGCCTCTTGCACCATAACCAAATCACGCTTTTGCTGATAGAGCAGGGTAGCAAAGGAGTGCCGCAGCATATGCGCGCCATTTTTTTCCTTACGAATGCCCGCTTGCATAAGGATTTGCTCCACATTTTTATACACATAGCTTTGGGTAAGCGCGGCACCTTTCATATTACAAAACAGCAAATCATATTTTGGACTTAGGGCTAGCCGCTGCGTAAGCCACGCATCTAGCAGGCTTTGAATGTGATTTTTGCGTATCATTGCCACGCGCGGCTTATTGCCCTTGCCCTTAATCTGCAATAAATAACAATCTTGCGCGGGGAATATATCCTTTCTGCGCAGGTTTAGAGCCTCGCTCACGCGTATGCCCGTATAAACGATGAGTTTAATAATAAGTTTATTGCGCGCAGCCACTTTCTGCCCTAGCTCTGCGTTATCAATAGCTTGCAAAAACTGCTCTAGCTCGCTTTGGCTTAGAAATGCGGGGAGTTTCTGCCCACTTTTGCCCTGCAGGGCGTTAATTTTAAGCGTAATATCATACACATAGGATTTACCATCATACTCATTTTGCTTATCAATATAGCTAAAAAGCCCAATGAGCGCTATGCGATAGTTTTTCTTGCTCGCATTTGAAAGTGTGCTAGTCTCCACGCTCAAAAAATCACTCAAAACCTCCTCATCAATGCGCTCCATACTATCAAACTTCGCCCTAAATTCGCTCTGCGTGAGAAATATGTAGAGTTTAATTAATGGAATAGAGTAGGTGTTAATGCCTATTAAACCAGCCTTTCTCACGCTTTTGCAGAGATTATCTAACTTATCTATAGAATCTATCTCATCATTATTAAGCGCATTAATGGCTTCTAGGATACTAGCTTTATCATGCACTTGATGATTAGATAATGTAGTGAGCTTGTAGCGCACAAAGCGCGTAATCCAAAAGAGCAATGTCGCGCCAAACTCATCTTTATAATTAAGTGGATATTTCATTTTTTGCCTTTTATTGAGATTTATTGAGATTCTATAAAATTCCCGCGCTGTTGCTTTTTTATAAAAAGCCGCTTTGTAAAAAAGCCGCGCGGTCTTACAATTTCGCGGCAAAGCCAATAATTTATATAATGCTAACATAATTTAGTTATGAAAACTATACTTTTCAAACTTTTTTATATAATGCCACCTTAACTCCTCCCCTACATAAAATTTATTTTTATAGAATCTAAAAAACGCTAAGATTTCATAGCATTGTATTTTCTAGATTCTATAACGCGCCACATTTGGCAAACATTTATAGCAATACGACAAGGAGTAAATATGGCACTCATAGGCAAGGCAAAAGATTTGGATTGGTTTTTTCTCACATTTAGCGCACTGCAAGAAGTGCAAGCCTATATCTTAGACGCGCTTAATCCTGCGCATAGCGTACATAAGCGCATTTTGGCACTCTCAATCAAGCCCAATGAGCAAAGATGTGAAATATCTTATCCGCTAGCGCAGGGTATTCGCGCCATTGAGCAGAGCTATTATCTTAAAAGCGTGAAAGAAGCATTTTTAGAAACACATCGCATTTATGTAGATTTTCAACTTATCGTAGCAGGCTATGAATATGTATGCGTGGGCGATAGAAGCACATTTTGTGTCAAAACGCCCTATGATGAGGCAAAAGATTTGATTGTGTATGAAAATGATATAGAATCTAGCACTTTAGATTCTATACTGCCAAATATGCGCTATAAGAGCAAACCTAAGGGCATTAGCGAGCATTCAACTAATCGCACTTTATTACGCTTAGAGGCGGGGGATTTAGCCATATTTTTCCCAGATGATGTGCATGCGGGCGCTTTAGAGCCAAATTTGCAACCTCTACAATCTCCCCTAAATCACGCGGAGCAATCCATTTTGCCTATTTCGTCCGCTACTCCCCCTACTTCTGCTCCCCGCATTTTGCCCATTAAAAAAAGCGTGTTAAAAGTCCCTTTAGCGTTATTCACGCCTTAAATCCTAAATGCGTGACAAAGCCACCTCGCCCTACTCCTTTTGGCAAAGTTACAAAACCTTAGAGATATTTGGCGCAAAATGCTAGGAATCTAACAGCTCAAAAAGCTCACTTTCGCTTAAAATAGGGATTTGCAAAGCCTTAGCCTTATCAAATTTACTCCCCGCATTCTCCCCACAGATGACAAAATCCGTCTTTTTACTCACACTTGAGCTTATCTTAGCGCCCTTAGATTCTAAAAGTGCGCCTATCTCATCGCGTGGCTTGCTAAGCGCGCCTGTTAGGACAATACTTTTACCATAAAACATATGATGAGTTTCTATAGGCACGCTTTGCATAGTTGGCTTAATAATCTCAAGCAACTGCGCTATAAGCGCCTTATTAGCGTGATTAAACTCAATAAGTGAATCTGCCATCTCCTCCCCAAAGCCCTCAAGGCTCAAAATCTCCTCTTTTTGCAGGTAAAAGACCCTCTCTCCAAACGCACGCGCTAGCTTTTTGCTCGCACCCTCGCCAATATGCTCAATCCCTAGCGCGTTTATAAATCGCCACAGCTCCACGCCTTTAGTGTGTTGTATGGCATTAATGAGATTTTGCGCGCGCTTTTCTTGCCAGCCCTCTAGCGCAAGCAGCTGCTCTAGGTTTAGCGCGTAAATATCCTTAATATTTTGAATAATTTTATTATCATAGAGCTGAATGACTATTTTTTCACCCAAACCATCGATATTTAGGGCTTTTTTGGACGCAAAATGGATAATAGATTCTATAACGCGCGCTTGACAGCTAAGATTTTGACATTTGATAAAAATCTCCTCTATAAGCAGCTCTTCACCGCACACAGGGCAATGCGTGGGTTTCACAATGGGCTTTTGCGTGCCATCGCGCAAAGATACTAGCGGCTTAATAATCTTAGGTATCACATCACCGCTACGAATAATAATCACCCTATCGCCTATGCGAATGTCTTTACGCTCAATCTCGCTAAAATTATGCAAACTCGCACGCGCAATCATCGCTCCCTCAATCTCCACAGGCTCTAGCTCCGCTACAGGCGTAATCACACCCGTACGCCCCACTTGCAGGCTCACAGATAGAATCTGCGAGCTTTTTTCAATAGCTGGAAATTTATACGCACACGCAAAACGAGGCGATTTAATCGTCCATCCCAACTGCTCTTGCAAAGGGATTTCATCAAGCATAATCACCATTCCATCAAGCATTATAGGATAATCATTGCGCTGCGCAAGTAGGCTTGCATAAACGCTTTGAATATCGCTAATATCCTTGCAGTGCGTTAAAAATGGCAGTGGCGCAAAGCCAAAATGCGCAATGCCTTTTAATGCCTCATAAAAACTCTTAAACTCCCCTAGCCCCGCGCCAATCCCCCATGGCATAAAGCGCAGCTTGCGTTTGGCAGTAATTTTGGCATCAAGCTGCCTTAAACTACCCGCTGCGGCATTTCTGGGATTAGCAAAAAGGCTTTGATTTTCACTCAATCGCTCTTTGTTTATAAACTCAAAATCATCTTTAGCTATCACCACTTCGCCGCGTATCTCAATTTCATCTTTAAAATCAATCTCTAGCGGAATGCTCCTAATAGTCCTTGCATTGTGCGTAACAAGCTCGCCCATAATCCCATCGCCCCGCGTAGTTGCGCTAACCAACTTGCCCTCGCGGTATAAAAGATTTAAGCTTGCACCATCAAATTTTGGCGAGCAAGTAAAGCTTGCCTGCGGGCAGCTCTTATAAATCCGCTGCACCCACTCCATGAATTCATTATTATTAAACACATCTTCTAAGCTCCACATACGCATCAAATGCGCATTTTTGCTAAAAGATTCTAAAGGCGTATCGCCCACGCGCTGTGTGGGAGAGCTTTTATCAATAAGTGCAGGGTGCAAATTCTCAAAATGTAATATTTTATGATAGAGGCTATCATACTCCTCATCAGTGGCGATTGGCTCATCAAGCACATAATAATGATAAGCCATTTTTTTTAGAATCTGCACTTGAGTGTGGTATTCTTGCTCTGTCATATGGATTTTGCCTCTTAAAATTTGAAGTTTCAACGCTATGTTATGTAATTTTGGGTAGAATTATATCATTTTTGAGTGAAAATTTTTGAAATCACATAATTCCAAACATCACACATTTTGGAGGTAGGCTTTGAAAGAGAAGCAAAACTCAATTGATAAAACAACTTCCCTACATCTCAATAACGAAGTGCAATTTTTATGCTTTACGCTAGAAGAGGAAAAAGATGGCGTAAGCCAACTTTATGCCATGAATGTCTTTAAAATCCGCGAGATTATCTATTATGATAATGAACTCACCCAAACAGCGGGCGATAATAGCGGCATCGTGCTAGGCTATCTCACCGTGCGCGATGAGACTATTCCGCTTGTGGATATGCGCCGCTGGCTTTATTATAGTAAAGACCACCCCGAGCGCGATTTAACGCCCTATTCGCTTAATACCAAAAAGAGCCTAGTGATAATTTGTAGCTTTTCAAATAACACCGTGGGGCTAAAGATTATGAATGTCAAGCGCATTATTCACAAAAGCTGGGCGGATATCAATGTGGGTTCGGAATATGGCATAGATGGAGATTCTAAAATCACGGCTACCACCAAATATGATGATGGCTCTGTGATACAAATCCTTGATGTCGAGCGAATGCTTACAGAAGCCTTTCCAAGCGGCAATACTGCTAATGAGCTTGAACTTAACGACCTCAAAGGCATTTCAAGCGATAAAGTTATCCTTTTGGCTGAAGATTCTAAGCCTGCGGCTAAATCTTTGCAAAAAATCATTGAAAAACTAGATTTAAAATATTTCACTTTCCCCAATGGTAAAGCATTGCTTGATTATTTGCATAATCCGGGCGTGGCACATAATATCGGCGCGATTATCACAGACTTAGAAATGCCTGTAATGTCAGGCTTTGAAGTGCTAAAGCGCATTAAAGAAACGCCCGCAACTTGCCATATCCCTGTGATTATTAATTCATCAATGAGCAGCGATAGTAATCATCAAATGGCAGAGCAGCTACACGCTGATGGATTTATTAGTAAATCTCACCCCGCAGAAATCGAGCAAGCCCTGCGACAGATTCTATCGAATGTCAATCTCTAATCCATTTTAAAATCACTCATAAAGGCAAAAGATGTTAAGAACCCATTTGTGTGCAGCATTGACAGAGGAGCATATCACAGAAGAAGTGCAAGTATGCGGCTGGTGCAATACCTACCGAGACCATGGTGGTGTGATATTTATTGATTTGCGCGATAAGAGTGGCATTGTGCAGCTTGTGTGCGACCCAAGCAGTGAGGCGCATCACATTGCCGCAAGTGTGCGCGATGAATATGTCCTTATCGCTAAAGGCAAAGTGCGCGCTAGAGGCGAGGGATTACAGAATCCAAAGCTTAAAACGGGCAATATTGAAATTGTGCTTTCCTCGCTTATTATTGAAAACAAATCCCCTACCCCACCCATAGCCATAGGCGATGAGAGCGTAAATGAGGAGCTGCGCCTAAAATACCGCTATCTAGATTTGCGTGCGCCTAAGGCGTATAATATCTTTCAAATGCGCTCCAGTGTCGCTATCACCGCGCGCAATAGTTTGCATAATATGGGCTTTCTTGAAATTGAAACGCCAATTTTAACCAAAGCCACGCCAGAGGGAGCTAGAGACTATCTTGTCCCCTCGCGCGTGCATCAAGGCGAGTTTTATGCCCTGCCTCAAAGCCCCCAGCTTTTCAAGCAGCTGCTTATGGTAGGCGGCTTTGATAGATATTTTCAAATCGCTAAATGCTTTAGGGACGAGGATTTGCGCGCAGATAGGCAGCCAGAATTCACTCAAATTGATGTAGAAATGAGCTTTTGTGAGCAAGAAGATGTCATAAAAGTCGCAGAAACGCTGCTTAGAGATATTTTTAGCGCGTGCGGTGTGCAGATACATACGCCCTTTCGCCGCTTAAGCTATAGTACTGCTATGGAAACTTATGGCAGCGATAAGCCTGATTTGCGCTTTGATATGCCGCTTGTGGAGGTAGCAGATTTATTTATAGAATCTAGCAATGACATTTTTAAACATATCGCACTAGATTCTAAAACAAACCGCATAAAAGCCCTCTGCGTGAAAAATGGTGATAATTTTTTCACGCGTAAAAGCCTCACCCAAGCAGAAGAATTCGTGCGCAAATTTGGCGCAAAAGGGCTAGCCTACATTCAAGTTAAAAGCGATGAGCTTAAAGGTCCTTTGGTGAAATTTATCTCACAAACGGCGCTAGATGAGCTTATTTCGCGCGTGGGTGCGGAAGTTGGTGATATTATATTTTTTGGTGCGGGAGCAAAAAAAATAGTGTGGGATTATATGGGGAGGCTGCGGCTTAAAATCGGCGCGGATATGGGCTTAATCGATGAAAATGCGTATGAATTTTTGTGGGTGGTTGATTTTCCTATGTTTGAGCGTGAAGATGGCGTTACTAAGGCACTTCATCACCCTTTCACGATGCCCAAAGATTTAGACAAGCAAGATATTGAAGATATAGAATCTATTGCCTATGATGTCGTGCTAAATGGCATTGAGCTAGGCGGGGGCAGTATGAGAATCCACAAAGATTCTATACAAAAGCGTATATTTGAGTTGCTCGGCATAAGCGCGCAAGAGGCACAAGATAAATTTGGCTTTTTGCTTGAAGCCTTAAGCTATGGCGCTCCGCCTCATGGGGGCTTTGCCATTGGCTTTGATAGGCTTATTATGCTTTTAAGCAAAGCCCAAAGTATCCGCGATGTGATTGCTTTCCCCAAAACGCAGAAAGCATCTTGCCCGCTCACATCTGCACCGAGCGCTGTTGGCACAGAGCAGCTTAATGAGCTGCATATTCGTGTAAAATCAGCCACATAAACCGCGTTTATCACTTGCTACAAGGAGTTTTTATGAAATGTGTAAAGCAGATTCTATATTTTCTCAAAGATTGCTATGCCTATATGCGCTATCCTCGCGCGTATATCGCTTTTAGAGGGGTTTTTAAAAGCTTTAGTGAGGCATTAAGCAATATGCCCAAACACATCGGAGGCAAGCGCGCCGATGAGGGCTATAATAAAGTCAAATCTAGCAGTGCGCAAAGCTACATTGAGGCATTTTCTAAGCCGTTAAAGCCCATTGATACGGAATATCCAGTGTTTTTTTGGCTCGATAGGATTTTTAAAGACAATCCACAAGCTAGCGTATGCGACTTTGGTGGCGCTGTGGGAGGGCATTATTACTCATATACCGCCAATAGTGAGATTAATCCGCAGTGGTGCGTATGCGAGCTAGAGGCTAATATCACGCTAGGCAGGGAGGTTGCCCATAGTTTGCACGCGGATAATCTTAGTTTTACCCCCACGATGAAGCCCGCGGATATTTTGTTTTCTTCAGGCGCGCTTTTTTACATCGAGCATTTTTCTAACATATTAACAGATTATTTTAACGGGGGGGGGGGCGAAGCACATATTGCTTACGCGTATGCCTATTCAAGATAAAGTCCCAACCTTTGTAACCCTCCAAAATGTCCTAAATCAAGTGTATGTTCCGCTCTATGTGTTTAATAAGCAGGAGTTTATAGCCTTTTTTACCTCGCGCGGCTTTACGCTCATTGATGAATGGAAAGTCCCAACCGATGGCATCTACCTCCCTTTCCATCGCGATATTTCACTCCCCCACTTCACGGGATTTTATTTCAAAAAATTATGATTATAGAATCTAGATTCTGTGCGCGAGCGTTAAAGCCGCTAGATTCTGCATTTCTTTCTTTAAAGTTATAGCTTGGCTAACGCTCATCTATCAACTTTATTTTTTTAGGGTTAGATTCTATAAATTTTTAGCTAAAAGCGTTTTAAGTTCTGCAATGTGATAATTTGTCGCGCTTGAAATAGGCAAAATAAAGCGTGGCAAAGCATTATCGCGCAAAGTATTATCCTGTATCTTAGGCGCAATGGCTACATCATTTTCTATATGAAAATGTGGGAAAAGCTCTACAAAATGCGCAAAAACTTCATGCATAGAATCTGCTCCCTGCGTATCGCTTTTGCTTAGCACAATGCCAAAAGGGCGCGCCGCTAGATGCGATGAAAAGTTATATAATTCCTGCCTTAAATGCTCAAATTGACTTGCAATATCCTGCTCGCGCGCCACATCAAGCACAAGAAGCAGCATCGCTGTGCGCTCAATATGCTTTAAAAACGCTAGCCCTAAGCCCTTCCCCTCACTCGCACCCTCTATAATGCCCGGAATATCCGCCACGACAAAGGAGCGATAATCGCCCACATTCACCACGCCTAGATTTGGCACAAGCGTGGTAAATTCATAATCAGCCACGCGCGGCTTTGCATTTGATAGCACGGAAATAAGCGTGGATTTGCCCACATTTGGATAGCCCACAAGCCCAACATCTGCAATAAGTTTAAGCTCAAGCTGGATATGTCGCTCTTGAGCGCTTTTGCCGCTTTGAGCGTAAGTTGGCGCTTGATTAGTGGCGTTTTTAAAATGCGCATTACCAAGCCCGCCCTTGCCGCCTTTGAGCAAAAGTGTGCGTTTAGGATAAGTATTCATATCGCATATCAGCTCTTGCGTATCAAAGTCCAATATTTGCGTGCCAAGCGGCACTTTAATGCTTATATCAGCACCCCTTTTGCCATGGCAACGCTTTGAAGCGCCCGGCTGCCCATTTTTAGCCTTATAATGCCGCACACCGCGAAATTTAGAAAGTGTATCTGCATTATTATCCACTTCCACATACACATCGCCGCCATCGCCGCCATCGCCGCCATCAGGTCCGCCTTGCAAGACGAACTTTTCTCGCCTAAAGCTCACAGCCCCAGCACCACCCTTGCCAGAGGCAATAAATATATCCACGCTATCTACAAACATCGACAATCCTTACAAGCACAAGCGCATTTGTAAATATTATACTAACACTTACCAATGCGCTAAAGGCGCGCTATTATAGAATCTGCATAGTATCCACACAGAATCTACGCGCCCTTACACCAAGCCCCAGCTCAAGACTAAAATTACGAAGCGGGGATTACAGAGACTTTTTGACGATGTTTATCTTTATGGCTAAACTTCACTACACCATCGATGAGTGCATAGATAGTGTGGTCTTTACCCAAGCCTACATTATCGCCCGGATGGACTTTTGTGCCGCGTTGGCGAATGATTATATTCCCTGCGCGAACAAATTGCGAGCCAAATTTCTTAACGCCCAAGCGTCGCCCTGCGGAATCACGATTGTTTTGAGTGCTGCCCTGCCCTTTCTTGTGTGCCATTATCGCTCCTTTATTTTTCTATGATTTTGAGAATCCTCACACGCGTAAAGTCGCGTCTAAAGCCTCTTTTTGTCTTGCTATCTTTTCTTCTGCGTTTTTTGAATGTAACGACCTTTTTGCCCCTGCCCTCGTTGATAACTTCAGCCTCAATCTTAGCGCCCTTAACAAAAGGTGTGCCGATGTTAGCCTTATCTCCATTTACAATGGCTAAAATCTCGTTCAATTCGATTTTTGACTTTGGCTCAAGGCTCATTTTATCAAGAAGCACGATACTTCCCTCAATAACCTTGTATTGCTTGCCTCCATTCTTAAATATAGCATACATCGCTTGTCCTTGTGAATTGAAGTATTTTGCTTAAAAACAAAGCGTGAATTCTAGCTTAAAATTCTTTAATCTAAGCTTTGAATCGCTATAATCACGCTTTTTTGATACAAAATCTAGGAGTTTGTATGCGCCCTTATGCCTTTATGTGTTGCCTTATAGCGCTTTTTAGCCTTAAACTTTGCGCGCTAGAGCCAAATACAGCCTACAATGGCACGACTTTTATTTACACCACAGATAAGCCCATAACGCTAAGTTATGATAAAAAATCCTTGCATTTTATGCCCAACCCTGCTAAAAATGGCGCATTTATCGCTTTTGTGCCTATTGGCTACTATGAAAAAGGCTCTAAGATTCTCAAAAATGGCAAAGAAGTGGTGCTAAAAATTAATATTTTGCAAAAATCCTACAAAAAGGAGCAAATCACTGTTTCACAAGACAAAGTGGGCGATTCGCAGCAAATCGCCCAGCGCATCGAGAGAGAAAGGCAAGATATGCTTAAAGTCTATGGCACCATTACAAAGCAGCGTTTATGGGATAAACCCTTTATTGCGCCGCTAGATTCTGTAATCACAAGCCCTTATGGCAGCGCGCGCGTGTTTAATAATACTATTAAAAGCTACCATGGCGGCACAGACTTTCGCGCGAGTATTGGCACAGATATAAAAGCAAGCAATGATGGCAAAGTAGCGCTTGTGCAAGATAGATTTTTATCGGGCAAAAGTGTGGTGATAGACCATGGAGCGGGCGTTTATAGTGTGTATTTTCATTTGAGTGCATTTAATGTCAAAGTTGGGCAGAGCGTAAAGCAAGGGCAAATCATCGCTAAAAGCGGCGATACGGGGCGAGTGAGCGGCGCACATTTACATTTTGGCATTGTGATAAATGGCACAAATGTCGATGCTATGGACTTTATAGAGCAAGTTAATACATTATTTAAAGGATAATATATGCAGATTCTTATTACTGGCGCAGATGGCTTCATAGGCTCGCACTTAACTCAAGCTCTCTATGAGGAGAGTAAATCCCCCACCTCGCCTTTTTATGGCGCACACATAAAAGCCCTAAGCTTGTATAATTCGTTTGGATTCTGGGGCTGGCTTGAGGATTTAGCGTGCAAAGAGAAAATTGAGATTTTAAGCGGCGATGTGCGCGATTCGCACTATTGCGCACAGATTTGCAAAGATGTTGATGTGATTTTTCATCTTGCCGCGCTCATTGCTATCCCCTATTCTTACACCGCGCCGCAAAGCTATGTGGATACCAACATCAAAGGCACGCTTAATATCTGCCAAGCCGCGCTAGATGCCAATGTCAAGCGCATTATTCACACAAGCACAAGCGAAGTGTATGGCACAGCCCAATATGTGCCTATTGATGAAAAGCACCCCTTGCAGCCTCAAAGCCCCTATTCTGCGAGTAAAATCGGTGCAGACGCTATTGCTATGAGTTTTCATAATGCTTTTTCTCTGCCGCTTACTATTGCGCGCCCTTTTAATACCTATGGTCCAAGGCAGAGTGCGCGCGCTGTTATCCCCACTATCATTACGCAAATTGCCAATGGAGCAAAAAGCATTAAGTTAGGCGATGTGAGCCCTACGAGGGATTTTAATTATGTAAAAGACACAGCAAGCGGCTTTATCGCCCTAGCACAGGCGCAAAATACCATAGGCGAGGTAGTAAATATCGGCTCAAATAGTGAAATTAGCGTCCATGACACGCTTTTGCTTATAAAGGAGCTTATGCATAGTGATGTGGAGTTTATCACTGATGCGCAAAGAATTCGCCCACAAAATAGCGAAGTGTTTCGCTTATGGTGTGATAATACCAAAATGAAAACCCTAACAAACTTTACGCCCCGCTATTCGCTTAGAGAGGGCTTGAGCGAGACGATTGCGTGGTTTAGCAATCCCAAAAATCTTGCCAAATACAAAAGCGATATTTATAATATTTAAGGAGAAAATATGCCCATTGTAAATCCCTATCTAAATCCCCAAATAAAGCGCGAAATAAATCTCGCTACGCTTTTAGATTCTAAAAAAATCATTCCACATTTTGAACAAATAAGCAAGCAAATTTCTACGGGGGGGGGGCATAAGCTAAACTCCCTGCCGCCCATTGCGGTGGAATTCCACTGGTGTGCGAGCTGTAATTATAATTGTATCCATTGCTCCTATGGGCAGCGGCGGCAGAATAAATCGCGCTTAAGCGATGAGATTATTAGTCAAACTATACAAGATTGCAAAGACCTTGGCACAAAAGCGATGTATCTCTCCGGCGGCGGCGAGCCTACCACGCTCAAAGGTTGGGAAATTCACGCAAGGCAGATTATAGAATCTAATATCGAAGCCGCACTCATTACAAACTCCGTAGCCATAGCACCCAAGCATTATGAACTATTGCGCCAATTTAATTATATCGCCGTGTCGGTGTATTCGACTAAAGAGGAGCAGTATCGCGCCATTGTGGGAGCGCGCCATTTTGAGGGGCAATTTAGCCTGCCCAAAAAGCTTAAAACTACAGAATCTAACCTCATTGTGGGTGCGCGCTGCGTGATAAATGGCATAAATTATAAAGAGATTTTTAACACCTACCAAAAGGCTATGGAGGAGGGCTTTGATTATATTATCTTTATCCCCGCAGTAGATTATGAAAAGCGCTCCATTGATTTAACACAAGAGCAAAAAGACTGCGTGCTAGAGCAGATAGAAAAAGGGCTAGATTTTATAAATCCGGCTACTACAAATCTTATTAATGTAAAAAATAATGGCATAGGACATTATGGGAGCAGCTATCTACCGCGCTTGCAAAAAAGCTTTATTTGCAGTGCGATTATGATGCGAAGCAATGCATTTATTAATTATGATGGCGAGGTATATTTGTGCCAGCCGCTTATTGGTGATGCGCGCTATTCGCTTGGGAATCTTAATGAGATACCCTTTAAAGAGCTATGGAATAGTGAGCAGCATAATGCAGTGATTGCGCGCCTAAATGAGAAATTTGCCAAAGGAGATTGTGAGAACTGCCGCGCCATAGGCTACAATGTAGCCATAGATACACTTTTACAAAATGCACATATGCAAAATAAAGACGAACAAAAACGCCTCATTACGAGCACCCCACGGGATAATTTCTTGTAGATTCTATAAACATCATAGAATCTACAAGAAACATTGAGAAATGCGAAAGTATGAGAATAAAAGGGGGTATGCAGGGGGAGGCCTGCATACGAGTGAAACTTTAAAGGAGCAAACTAGAGAGGAAAGAGGGGCTTAGAAATCCCAGCGGATTCTCGCACCAGCAATTAAACCTGCTTCTTTATCGCCACCATTAACGATTTGAGCGCTTGCTTTAGCTGCTTTAGTCTCATAGTAGCTTACTTGTGGGATAAAGCTAAAGTTTTTGCTCACTTTGTAAGGGAGTTGAATAAAGGCAGAGTATGAGCTGATAGAGCCGCTGTTATCACCTGCAGGATTAGCTCCTGCAACATTGGTGTTATCCTTTTGATTAGAGCCTTTAGATGTAGATGTATAACCACCGCCTAGCACTAAGCCGATTTCTTTAGTGAAATTCACTCCAAATTCAAGGCGCGCACCTACGCGTTGCGCATCAAGCCCTGCTGCAATTTCTTGATGTGAGTATCCACCCACGCTAAAGTTTGTGCGTTGCTCACCATAGAGATGACCATTTTTACCATAGTGTGCCATGACAGAGACAAACATATTGCCAAAGCTTGGTTTTACCGCTACCCAGCCATGATATGCGTTAGTGCCAGCAGGCACGCCATCAGCGATATTGCCAGAATTGTAGTATTTGTATGTCGCAGCTATTTTAAAGAATGGCTTTTTCTTTTCATCTTTAATCTCATACGCTACAGCGATGCGAGGAGATTCTTGATTGGCTTGACCATCTGCATTACCATTTCGCCCTGCAGCTAGTTGGTCCTCAACAAGAGCTAGTGCAAATCCGCCGATGAGATATTGAAACTGAATTTTACGGCTACCAGTAGCGATAAAGCCAAATCCATTACCACCATTGTCATTATTCACCCAGTCACTTGTAAAGCCATTATCAATAGTAGGGGTATTTGTCTTACCAAAGAGGAAAGTTCCAAAATCTGTAGTATATGAACCCCAGAATTGGCGATAGCTAGTTACATTTCTATTGTTTTGCTGATTTTGACCGGCAATACTAGGCTCAACAGCACCAAACTCAATGTTAGCTTTAAATTTGCCTGATGAGAATTTCACACCAAATTGTGAGTTATCTTGCAAGCCAAAAAGATAGCCTGTATCTTGTCCTTGACCTTGATAAGATGAATTTGAGCCAGCACCTACATAGCCGCGGATAGAGCCATATACATCTACCTTTGTCTCATCGGCGTTATACACCTCAAAGCCAAGGCTAGGCGCGACCATCAATGCTGCTAAAGCAGAACTTATAAGAATCTTTTTCATAAAAACCTCCGTAAAAGTCGTAAAATGTAGTTCAGCATTGAACTAGTGGCATTATCATTTGAAATTGTATAAGTTGTCAATAGGAAATGTAAAATTTTCGTAAAATAAAATGAGTGAATACACAAAACAACACATTTATTACTTTTTAATTTGCTTTATTGTGTATATTTTGCTTTTTGCAAATGTAAAGTTGCCTTGTGCTTTCTAGTTTTTGCTTTTTGAGACTCTCTAGATTCTCTTAATTTCTTTTTTTCGCAAGGGGAGAGGGGCTTGAATTAGGCGAGGTCGCTCCCTCTCCCCAGCACACCCCTCACCCCGACGACGCCTTTAAGGTCGCGCAATGAAATTGCGCAATTTAATCTTATTGCGGATAAAGATATACTTTATCCGCGTGGCGTCTTGGGATTTTCTGCCTTTCGCGCCACTCTCGTGGTGCTAAAATGCGGATTAAGCACAGCAGTAGTGCTGTGCGCCGCATTTTGGCTAGAGAGTGATAAGCGCGGCTCTCCCCAAGATTTTCGAAAAGAAAAAGCGGCGCTTTTATCTTTTCGGGGTTAAGGGGAGCGGGGAGGGGATAAACCCCTTTTCTTTTTGCGATTAGAAATTTAAAGAAAGTAGAAAGTTAGAAAAGAGAAAGCTAGAAAATTTTAAAAAAATATAGAATCTAGAAAAGTGAAAAGTAGAAAACGTTGGGAATTATTGCGAAAAAGAAAAATACAGAATCTAGCGCAGGTAAAGGGCTAGATTCTATAAAAAGTTACTTGAGATGTTTCTCCACCTCGACAACCTTTTGCCAAGTGGCAATCACAGAATCTGGATTAAGTGAAATAGAGCTTATCCCCTCTTTTACGAGAAATTCTGTTACTTCAGGGTAATCACTGGGCGCCTGCCCGCAAATACCGCAATATTTATGATGACGCTTGCACGCTTCAATCGCCTTTTTAAACATCGCAAACATCGCAGGATTACGCTCATCAAAGACATGGCTTACGAGCTGCCCATCTCTATCCACGCCTAAAGTGAGTTGAGTTAGGTCATTTGAGCCAATGGAGAAGCCATCAAACATACTTAAGAAATCATCTGCCAAAATCACATTCACAGGCAGTTCGCACATCACATAAATTTCTAAGCCATTTTTGCCAGATTCTAAACCATTGCGGCGCATAATCTCAAGCACTTTTTTGCCCTCTTCAGGCGTGCGCAAAAATGGTATCATCACTTTCATATTGGTTAATCCCATTTCATCGCGCACCATAGCGAGCGCTTGACATTCCCACTCAAATGCCGCACGATACTGCGGAGAGTAATACCTGCTCGCGCCACGATAGCCTAGCATGGGGTTTTCCTCATGTGGCTCATAGCCGCTGCCTCCTAGCATACCGCGATACTCATTTGACTTAAAGTCGCTCGTGCGCACGATAACGGGATTTGGATAGAATGCAGAGCAAATCATACCTATGCCCTCGGCGATTTTTTTGGTAAAAAAGTCTTTTGGATTTTCGTAGCCGGAGATGATTTTTTCAATCTCTGCTTTTTCTTTTAAGCCTTTTGCGTTGCCATTTTGGATATCAAGGAGTGCGAGCGGGTGGGCTTTGATTTGATTAAGCACGATAAGCTCCATACGCGCTAGCCCTACGCCGTGATTTGGGATTTGTGAGAATCCAAAGGCTTTTTCGGGATTGCCTACATTCATATAAATTTTAGTTCTAGGCTTGCCAAGATGACTAAGCTCGATGCTTTCAATCTCATATTCGTGAATGCCATCATAAATATAGCCCTCCTCGCCCTCTGCGCAAGAAACGGTTACTTCCATACCGCTATAGAGCCTATCAGTCGCGCCAATAGCGCCCACAATCGCAGGCACGCCAATTTCGCGCGCCACGATAGCCGCGTGGCAAGTGCGTCCGCCGCGATTTGTAATCACAGCGGCTGCCTTTTTCATCGCTGGTTCCCAATCGGGGTCGGTGTTGTCTGTCACAAGTATTTCGCCCTCTTTAAAGGTATCCATATGCTCAATATCATTAATAATGCGCACTTTGCCCGAGCCGATTTTACCACCAATGGCTTTACCTGTGAGCAGAACTTCTTTTTTACTTTCAGTATTTACAAATTTAAATTTTTCTAGCCTTTGCCCATCGCCTTTTTTGCTTTTTTGGCTCTGCACGGTTTCTGGGCGAGCTTGCACGATAAAGATTTCGCCGCTATCGCCATCTTTTGCCCATTCCATATCCATAGGGCGATATTCGCCTGCCTCTTTGGAGTAATGCTCCTCGATTTTTATCGCATAGCGTGCGAGGGTGAGGATATCCGCATCGGTGATAGAAAAGCTTTTCATCTCGCGCTGTGTGGTTTTGATATTTTTAGTGGGGTGCTCGCTGCCGCGCGGCGCATAGACCATTTTTTGATGCTTATGCCCTAGCTGGCGCTTGATAATGGGACGCTTGCCCTCTTTGAGCGTGGGTTTAAAGACATAGAATTCATCAGGATTAACCGTGCCGCCTACGACATTTTCGCCTAGTCCCCATGATGAAGTGATAAATACTGCATCTTTAAAGCCTGTTTCAGTATCGATACTAAACATAACGCCCGCGCTGCCTTTATCCGCGCGCACCATTTTTTGCACACCTACAGAAAGCGCGACTTTAAAGTGGTCAAACCCACGCGAAGCACGATAACTCACTGCCCTATCGGTAAAAAGTGAGGCAAGGCAGGATTTCACATAATGTATAAGCTCCGTCTTGCCTTTAATGCTCAAATATGTATCTTGCTGCCCAGCAAAGCTCGCATCGGGCAAATCCTCCGCAGTAGCGGAGCTGCGCACAGCGACATCTGCTTCTTTCATACCATATTCCGCGCTTAGAATCTCATAGGCTTTAAAAATCTCTTCACGCAAATCAGGCGGAAAAGGCGTGCCAAAAATCAATTCGCGGATTTTTTTGGAGCGCGTTTTTAGCACATCAATTTCTGTTACATCAACGCCATCAAGCAAATCAATAATTTTTTGACGAATACCACCAGAATCTAGCAAATACCAATACGCCTCGCTTGTGATAGCAAAGCCATTAGGCACTTTGATACCCTCTGATACAAGTTCTTGAAACATCTCTCCAATGCTCGCATTTTTGCCGCCAACTATGGGAACATCTTTATTGTTGAGTTCCTTAAAAAACTTGATATACTTCATATCTCTAACTTCTCCAATTTGTTTGTGATTAAAGCGCACATTGTAATTAATCAAAGTTTATCCCAAACTTAAAAAATTTAACTTTTAGCCTAATCCAGCTAGCCTTATACCGCGCAAAAGCAAAAAAAAGGATAATTTGTGATAGAATCTGCCTTTTTGCACTGCTTGAATGAGCCTAGATTCTATAACTAAGAGGTTAAAATGGTAAATATTACACATCTTTTAAATGAGATTAATGCCGATGATGAAATGCTAAAAACGCATAAACTCTCGCAGCAAGATTACGCGGAGATTGTAAAAATTCTAAAACGCGCGCCAAATCTCATCGAGCTTGGCATTTTTTCAGCGATGTGGAGCGAGCATTGCAGCTATAAATCAAGCAAAAAATATTTAAGCGGATTCCCCACTAAAGCGCCATGGGTGGTGCAAGGACCGGGCGAAAATGCGGGGGTAGTTAGCATTGGCAATAATTTATGCGCGGTCTTTAAGATAGAATCTCACAATCACCCGAGCTTCATTGAGCCGCACGCGGGCGCAGCCACAGGCGTGGGGGGCATTATGCGTGATATTTTCACTATGGGCGCGCGTCCGGTGGCGAGCCTTAACTCCATACGATTTGGCGATGTGCAGGATAAGGGCGCATTAGGTAAAAAACACCGCTATTTGCTGCGCGGCGTGGTGGAGGGCATAGGCAGCTATGGGAATTGTATGGGCGTGCCTACTATTGGAGGTGAGATGAGCTTTGAGCCCTGCTATAATGGCAATATTTTAGTCAATGCCTTTTGTTTAGGGCTAGCGCAAGCAGATGAAATCTTTTATGGGCGCGCGGAGGGCGTGGGCAATCCTGTGATTTATGTAGGGAGCAAAACAGGGCGCGATGGCTTAGGCGGGGCTGTGATGAGTAGTGATAGCTTTAGCTCAAACACAAAGGCTATGCGTTCAGCTGTGCAGGTGGGCGACCCATTTGCCCAAAAGCTGCTGCTTGAGGCGTGTTTGGAGCTTTTTAAACAAGATTTGATTGTGGGGATTCAGGATATGGGTGCGGCTGGGCTTACAAGCTCTAGCTTTGAAATGGCTGGGCGCAGCGGCAGCGGTATGATTTTACACCTTGATAAAGTGCCTATGCGCGAAGCGGGTATGAATCCTTATGAATTAATGCTTAGCGAATCTCAAGAGCGAATGCTTATTTGCGCCAAAAAGGGCTGCGAACAAGCTGTGCTTGATATTTTTGCTAAGTGGGAGGTGGATTCTGCGATTGTGGGGGAGGTTACAAAAAGTGGCGTTATGGAGCTTTACTGGCATGGGGAGAAATGCGCGCATATCCCTATTGCAGAACTTAGCGAAAATGCGCCTATGCTTGATATGCCCCTGCACCCTATGCAAGCGCCAATGCAGCCTGCTCAAAGCCTTGAGACATCTTTAAGCGCGCAAGAAATTTTCCTCACGCTCCTTAGCAGTGTGGAGGTAGCAAATAAAAAATGGGTGTATGAGCAGTATGATAATAGCGTGCAGAGCAATACCATAACACCTGCAGGAAGCGGCGATGCGAGTATGATACGCATTAAAGATACTGCAATGGGCTTAAGTATGAGTGTGGATTGTAATCCGCGGTTTTGCCATTTAGAGCCGCAAAATGGCGCAAAAATCGCTGTGGCTACTTCTGGGCGTAACTCTATTGTGCGCGGCGCAAAGCCTTTGGCGATTAGCAATTGCCTAAACTTTGGCTCGCCGAACAATCCTCAAGTGATGTGGGCGTTTAAAGAAGTGTGTGAGGGCATAAAAGAGGCGTGCAAGGTGCTTAATACGCCTGTGGTGAGCGGCAATGTGTCCTTGCATAATCAAAGCGATGGCATAGATATTTACCCAACGCCCTCTATCGTGAGCGTTGGAGTGATACACGATGTGCAGCATGCTATTCCCTCTACTTTTCAAAAACAAGGTAATATGATTATGCTTTTGGGCGAGATTAGGGCTGAATTTGGTGGCTCTTTGGCTCAAAAGATACTAGAGGGGCGCATTTATGGACAAATCCCGGCTATTGATTTGCAAAAAGAGCTGGCTTTATGGACTTTTATGCTTGAGGCAAATCATCTCATCACCTGCGCTAAGGACATAGGCGAGGGAGGGCTAGCAATTACGCTAGCAAAAATGGTGCTAGGCAATGGCGAGCATAAGCCGCTAGGGTGTAATGTGCATACAAATCTGCCCGCGCAAGTGCTTTTCGCGCAATCTCAAAGCTGCATAGTCGCTGAAGTAACTGCGAGCAATCTTGATAGCTTCACGCAAATGACAAAAAAGCATAAAATTCCCATTATGGAGATTGGCTGCGTGGGCGGGGAAAACTTCTGCGTTGATGAAATTAATGTGAGCCTTGAAGAGATGTCTGGGCTGTATTTTGAAAGCTTTGAGCAGCTCATTAATCAAGATTTGTAATGTCAAAAATCCTATATGCTAGGTTTTGCTGCGCTTTTTTATCGGCTAGCGCTTTATTTGTTGGCACTGTGCTAGCAAACACTCTGTTGGTTAGCACTTTATTGGCTGGGGGTAATGCGGCGGTTAATCAAGCGCCAAACCCCTTTAGCTTGCCAAAAGATGGCAGCTACTATCTGCAAGCCTACGCGCCTATGCTGCGCTCGTATGTGGCGCAAGTAAGGGAGCAATCTCTGCAAAAAAACTTTCCATTTTACTCATCGCGTCCCATTATCGAATACAGCGTGTATCGTGAGCTAAAACAGCGGACGGATATTACGCATGGGTGGATTGTGCTTGTGCAGGCTTATATCGCCGAATTTATTAAATATAGCCATTTTGGTGGCGTGGGCATTGGCGCGAAGCTTAAGGCTAGCGATGAGCAGGTGTTTTATCTAAGCTTTGATGGGAGGTATTTGAGCGATATAGAATCTTTTGGTATAGGCAAGGAGATTTTTGCCTACTGCGTGCTGCCGCGCTTTGATAAGTGCATTTTGCTAGGCATCGGGGAAGAGTGGTGATTGTGGCTTTTAATTGGCTAGATTCTATAAAAGCGCGTTTTGGAGGGCTTTGATATTAAAAAATATAGAATCTAGCTTTTTGTCTAGTGCGCTTGTGGGAGAATTACTCTCCCATTTCTCACCCCACAAAGCACTTATAACAGCGTGCATATGAGCATTTTTTAGCAGTGAAATATTATGAGCGCTAATGCCTCCAATAGCACACACCGGAATGTGCAAATCCTTTTTGGCACTTGCAAGGATTTCTATGGGCGCATTCGTGGCTTCTGGCTTTGTGAGTGAGGGGAAAAACGCGCCAAAAGCTACATAATCTACGCCTATAGATTCTAAATCTTGTGCGCGCTTTAGGCTATCATAGCTCGAAGCTCCTAAAATACCCTTAAAAATTTGCCTAGCCTGCGTGATTTGCCCATCATCTTTGCCCAAATGCAAGGCATTAGCACCAAGCCTTAAAGCCAAAGAGAGCCTATCATTTACCACAAAAAGTGCATTGTAGCGCTCACAAAGTGCAATAAGCGCCTTTGCGTGAGGATAAAGCCACTCATCGCTATGCGTTTTGTCACGCAGCTGAAAGATTTTCACCCCCGCTTGCAAGGCAGATTCTAAACATTGGGGCAAAATCTCATAGGGCGTTAAAATCTCGCTTGAAATCGCATAAATGCCTGCTAGCCTCATTACTTGCCTTTAGATTCTATAAATAACTTCTAGCGCCCTTATACACCTTGCTCCAATAGCTAGAATCTAAGCGCGCCTTGCTCACGACTTTACCTTTGCTGGGCGCGTGGATAAATTCATTGTTGCCTATGTAAATGCCCACATGGTTTATGCGCTTGCCTTTGGTAGTGAAAAATACTAAATCGCCCTTTTGTAGCTTTGTTTTTGAAATAGCGTCCCCGTCTTTAAACTGCTCATACGAGGCGCGCGGCAAGTCAATACCATTTAAGCGATACACTGCGCGCGTAAGCCCACTGCAATCAAAGCCAGATTCTGAAGTGCCACCCCATTTGTAAGGCACGCCAAGATACTGATGTGCGCTCTGCACGATGTCATCTCGTATATCTTTGGCTTTAATTTGAGGTGAGGCGGCTTTTTGATTAATGGCGTATTTTTGGGGTGCGATAATGAAAAACTCTCCAATAAGCCCTTGCTTTTGATATTTTTGCCCTTGTGATTTGGCTATTTCAAGGCTTTGGTAATTCCCAAAGCGCACCTTATACATACCCTTTTCTTTAAACAAAAATGCATCAAGCCCTTTATTATTTAGAGAATCTACCAATCTCCCCGCATTCTCCACACTCGCAAAGCTTCCCACTTGCACGCTGTAGGCTAGCTGCATTTGTGGCGTGTGCGTGGCGCATGCGCTCAAAAACGCACTTAAAAGTGTAATGAGAAAAATATACAATCCATACATTGCAAATTTTTGCATACTGCTCCTTTAGAATAAAGCAGGGCTTAAAAAGCGTAAGCCCATAGATACAAAGCTTTGCTTGCCTGCAAATGCGTTGCCATAGGTGGCATCAAGCTGAATGCTATCTTGTAAAAGCCAGATTCTAAGCCCAACTTGATATTTAGCCCTATCAAATCGCTCATAAAACCCTTCGCCCAAAATCCACAAATAGCGTGTGAGCTGCTGCTCTATGCCTAAGCCTACATTATAAATTTGCCTTTTATTTAGCTCGTATTGCAGCTTGTAGCCAAGATTTGCGTGTAAAAGCAAAGTATTATCTCGCAAAGCCACACTTGCTGGAATATAGGCATAATAATCATACCTGTGCAAAGAGCGCCTGAAATTATAAGCATTACCTAGCGCAATGCCATAGCTAAAGCCTTTAGATTCTAAATCGCTAAAAATTTTCTTTGCTCCCATAATAAACTGCTCTCCGCGAAGTGCGCTGCTGCCATTTGGCACATTATAGGCATTACTCATCATACCACCTAAGCTTATTTCTGTATCAAAAATCATATTGCAGCCCGGTATCGCCCAATATTCGCCTATATCGCCATCATACACACCCCAAGTTTCAAGCTGGCAGGAGTTTTTATCCACCACGCGCGCATCATCTGTAATCATGGGGCGCGCGGCATACGCAAAGCCTAAGCCTAAGAGTAAGCAAAAATAGATTCTGTATGTGGCATTCATAAGGATTAAAAATTTGCTCCAAACCAACTCGCCACATCGCTGCGTATCGTCTGGCGTAGCTGAATACCTGCGATAAAATCATCTTTAAGCGCCTTGCTAAGCAGGCTTAAAGCTCCATTGCGGAATTTACTCAAATACGGGTGGTCAATCTGCGCCCAATCGCCTAAAAATACAATCTTACTCCCCTCCCCTATACGCGTGCCAATAAGCTTAATCGTGGCGTTTGAGGCGTTTTGCACTTCATCAAAAATCACAAATTTATTTCCTATGCTAATGCCACGCGCGTGCGCAATATCCACAATCTCAATTTTATGCTTTTGCAAAAAATATTCTGTAGCGTCCCTTTTTTGTATGCCACTTACATCGCCGCGATACTCGATACACTTTGCCAAAGAATGCTCTTGGAGCTTATCAATGGTAAAATTTATCGCACTATAGAGCGGATACATAAAATAGCCTAGCTTTTGATTTTCATCGCCCTTGCGGTAGCCTAGTTCGGCTTCTTTATCATTTGCGGTGATGGTATTGCGCATATACATAATGCCATCTACCACGCCATTTTTTACAAGTGTAATGCCTGCCTGAAGTGCCATAAGCGTCTTGCCGCTGCCTGTTGAGCCTGTGGCAATGGTGAGATTATTCTGCGGGTGGGTAAGCAGGGCGTAGAGCATTTTTTGCTCTAAATTAATGGGCATAATGTAGGGTTGATTGATTTTTAGAATCTCATCAAGATTAAGCTCTTCAAACTTTTTGCCTACCTTTAATCCAAATATTTTTTTGCCTGTTTTATACAATGAGCTATCGGTATTATCAAGCTCATCAATTTGAATAAGACTCCATTGGGTAAGGTCTTTAAATGCCTTGCTTTCTTGCAAATGCTCTAAAGGCGCATCTTTATGCTGCTCAAAAAACGCCCAAAAATCAATATCATTAGGATTTTCAACCCTATCTCTAAAGAGCGACTGCGCTGGTATGCCCTGCGCTATGCAGCGGGTTTTTAGCGAAATGTCATTGGTTAAAAGCACTAATTTGTAATCTCGCGCTATCTCAATGAGCTTAGAATCATTATAGCTATGCTCTTGCCGCTGGAGTTTGTATTGCTGGCGAAAAATGAGCGTGAGTGGGATAACAAAATTTTCAAAGCGAAAATAAATAACTTGCATAAAGTCGTTATTCTCCTTTGCCACATGTCGGATAAAGGTATCTTCGTGCATATAGAAAAAAGACTGCGACTCATCGCTATTTATGCAGCGGAAAAACTCTCGCGCAAAAAATCCTGTTTCATTCTGCAAATCTTTTTTTTTGTCAAGCTCTTCAATCACCACATCAGAAATAAAAAGCTTATTTTGAGAATCCTGCCATAAAAATATAATATTCTGCGTATCATCGAGGATAATAGAGGTGTCAAGTAGGTAATGCTTGCTAATCAATTAACTCCCTTTAGTTAGAATGCAAAATTGTATCTTAAGGATACATAAACTAACTTGAAAGGATAGGAAATGAATGTAAAATTTAAAGGCACTCCCGCGCAACTTAGCCCAAATACCATTAAAGTAGGCGATAATGCTCCACAAGTGAGCCTCACATCAAAGGATTTAGAGCAAGTTAAAGTTGGTGGCGCAAGTGGGAAATATCAAATTATTAATGTCGTGCCAAGCCTTGATACGGGCGTTTGCTCTGCACAAACAAGGCGCTTTAATAAAGAGGCAGCAAGTTTGCCAAATACTAGCGTTTATGCTATTTCGCTTGATTTACCCTTTGCACAAGGGCGATTTTGCTCAAGTGAGGGGATAAATAATCTCACTACACTTAGTGATTTTGTCTCAAAAGATTTTGGTAAGGCTTATGGCTTAATCTTAGAATCTTCCCCGCTTACAGGGCTACTCACTCGTGCTGTAATTGTGGTAAATCCAGAAGGTAAGGTTGTTTATACAGAAATTTGCGATGAGATTACTCAAGAGCCAGATTATGAGAAAGCCCTAGCAGCGGTGCGCTAAAGTATGGGAGAGATTAAGATTAGATTTGTATAAATTTGATGCGCTAGATTCTATAATGCTTGCATTATAGAATCTTAGAGAATGCCGCCATTGACTTCATCGACAAACTTCATTTTATTCACTACAGAATCTATTAAGCCTTTCATTTCCTTGCTGTGATTATCATTGGCTGCGATTTTGTCAAACTCATCAAAGCTAAGCTTTTGCGAGTTATTTTTAAGATAATCCATAGCCACTTTTTCATTACTATTAATTAAGCCCTCTTTTCTAAGCGTGGAGGCTAGATTCTCAAATGAAGTTTTATCTTGGAATCCGCCCTCTAGCTCGCCACCTATCTCGCGCGCTTTTCTTAGCTCCTCTGATGGAGAGAATCTATCCTCAATACGCTTTGTAATCTCAAAGCTCTGCAAGGATTGCACGCTTTTGTCTTTGTTATTGACACTATCTACACCATTAAACTTAAAATCGCTCTCTTTGCTTTCACTGGCGTTTTGTGGCTGATTTGATACATTATAAATATTAGCGAGCATACCTTGCACGCCGCCGTGATTTGTCTTTGTAATATCCACCTAAAACCTCCATAAAAATTTATGATAGTTTAAAGCAAATTGCATTCCTAAAAGTCCCAATCCTTGCGCGTTTTATCTTCTGATGTTTTGGGAGGAGCATCTAAGCTTGGCACTTGCATATCATACTTTTGCGCCGTGCTAGGTGCAGATTCTATAAGCAAACTATAAGCCTTATCAATCTCCCTAATACCCTCTAGCGAGGTATCATGGAAAGTCTTGCTGCTATTTTTATTATCAAAAATATTTTGCTTTTTTGCCTTAATAAGCTCATTGTATGTCTCATTTAGAGCTTCTTTTGTAGGCATTTCATGAGTAATGCCAAATATTTCTTTTGCCCTCTTTAAATCCATAGGCACATCTTTGGCATATGTTTTTTCAAATTGCTCAAAGAGATTATTAAAATCCTCATTTGAAATTTCAAATAATGCTGCAATATCAATAATACACTCGCGCTCATCTGCCTCAAGCACGCCATCAGCATAGGCAATAACAAATAAAAATTCAACTACTTTTAATCGCTTTTTATACTCGCCTTTAGTAAGTAGCACATATTCATCGCATAGCTCTTCAAGTGGCTTTGAGGGCTTTTCTTGCGCGGTTACAATGTCTTTTAGCTCTTCTTTAGTAAGCTTTGGATTTTTAGATTCTATAGCCATATCATCAAGTAAATCTTCCAAGAGCTGCTCCTCTAACGCACACATCTTTTTATCGCTCCACACCACAAAGCCAATGATTGCTGCTAAGATGCCAAATTCGCTAGATTGCGCTTTTTGTGCTTGACTAAGCTCCTCGTAGGGATTTTGAAAATTAATAGGCGCATTATCCGTGCGAGTTGTATTAAATTGCGGGCTTTGGTGCAATGGATTTTTAAGATATTCTTGCAAAGTATTGTAGAGGAAATACACCACCACACCCGCAATAAGTAAAAGCACGATTTCCATTATGTTCAATCCTTTCTCATAAAAATGGCGACATTGTAGCAAAAATTATTTTAGCGTTTGTTAATGCGCCGCTCAAAGTCCTTTTTCAATCGCTCCTCTTGCTCTCTTGCACTCTTTTTAAGTCGCTTTAGCTCCTCTACGCGCTCATTTTCAAGAGCCAGCTTGCGCTCTCTGCTGTCGCGGATTTTTTGCATATATTCTTCTCGCCTCTTAGGGTCTTGATAGCGAATAGGTTTCATAAAAAGCACGCCCAAAATAACAAAGAAAAACACCAACGCCATAGCCGCATCTTCGCCACCAAAGTGATACCAAGTCGCGCCAATAATCGCAGCTAGAATAAATTTCCAAAAAAAACCCATAGCAGTATCCACCTTTTTGTGAGTATTTAAAAGCCTAGCTTGCCTCTATGTCTGCTTACCAAAATTCTATCGACCATAATGAACTTATTTTTTAAAAAATTTACTATTTTCAGGCACGGAGGCAAATGCAAGCCTTGAATCCTCTATGCCCTCTTGCTGCGCGGTGGCAATTTGCTCTAGCTCCTCTGTGGAGAGATTATAAAAGCAAGGGTGGCTTACATTTGTAAATAACGGAATTTCGCGCAATAAATCACTATCATGGAGCAGTATTTGCACAATTCCATCATATCCAATGCTTACAAAACTACCAATATTCTCACTCCCAAAGCCCGCCTCAAAGCTCATATACTCCTTTTGTAGCTCAATGCTCTCAAATGTATAGCCCGCAAGCACAAAAGGAATAATTTCACCAAAAGTATTACTAATGCGAGGAGGCAGCTCTGGAGAAAAATGCGTGTGCGTCCTATCGCACAACACATTGAAATTAATACTTTCCTTAATGAGAAACTCCAAAGTATCTTTCGCGTGATGAATCATCATACTTTTAAAGTATGGGTGAAATAGAATCTTGCGCATAAACAAGCTCCTTAAATTCTTCAAGCATTTTTCGCACCTCATTCATACCAATCAGCCAAAATTTATCACTTTCAAGATTAAAGCCAAAAGTGCTAATCAAATCCTTAGGGCTTTTGCTCCCGCCAAGTGATAAAAAATGTATATATTTTTGGATAAATTTTTCCCTTCCACGCGGCGTTTTTTGTGATTTATATAGCCCAAAAAGTGCCAATACAAGCAGCTGCCCATAACTATACGCGTAGCAATAAAATGGAGAATGCACAAAATGCGGGATATAGCACCACCAGCCATCATAATTTTTGCTTAATTTTACACTATCACCAAACATGCGCGCATTTTCCTCGCGCCATATCTCATCAAATACCTCTGCTTTTAGCTCGTCACTTTGGGCGTGGATTCTGCGCTCAAAATGTGTCATTACAATCTGCCTAAAAAGTGTGGAGAAAATATCCTCTATTTTTCCTGCATAAAGGGGTATAAGCTCCTCTTTGCTTAAAGTGTTTTTCAATGTATCAAAAAGCAGCATTTCTGCAAATACAGAAGCCGTTTCAGCCGTAGTAAGCGGCGTATCCATATTGAGATAACCCTGTGTTTTAGACAACTCTTGATGAATCATATGCCCAAACTCGTGCGCAATCGTAAAAACATCGCGCCGTGAATTGGTGTAATTGAGTAAAACATAAGGGTGTGCGCTTGGCACACAGCCATGACTAAATGCTCCACCGCGCTTATTTGGCGCTGTGTGAGAATCTACCCAACCCTTTTTCAAAGCTTTCAAAGCGATATCTTTAAATGTCTTATTAAAATCCCCTAACGCCTTTAACACAAGCTTTATAGCATCATTATAGGCTAGATTATATGCCTCGCCCTCAAGTGGCGCGTAGCGGTCATAGTCTTGCAGCTCTTTAATCCCAAGCAAAGAAGCCTTAATGTGATAATACTCGCTCACCAAAGTATAATGCCCACTCACCACATCAACGAGCCTATCAACGCTCTTTTGCGTAGCGGCATTGCTAATATGGCGCGCAGATTCTGGATACTTGTAGCCGCGCAATGCGCATGTGATACTTAAATCTTTGCGCACCATATTTAGGACATAGCTTAAAAGATGGCGGGATTTTTTAAGCTTTTTGGTAAATATTTTTTGTGCCTCTTTACGCACAGCACGTTTTGGGTGGTGCAATAGACTTAGAATCTCCTCCTCGCCTATCTTATCTGCCTTTTTAGATTCTGTATGTTTTAAATCTTTAAAATCCTTTTTCTCCCATTTTGAAGCCTTAGATTGTGGCGATTTAAATCGAAGCTGCGCTAAATGCTCATCAAAAAGCCGAGAAAATGCTCCAACCCCCACAGGCGAAGTTGCAAGTAGCACCTTTTCTTCAGGCAAAGAGAGCAAATGTTTATCTTGCTCGATGAGCTTTTCTAAAAAATATGCATATTGTGGCGTGGCTTGAATGATAGTTTGGCGGCTTTGTGCGGGTAATTTACAAAATTCTAGCTCAAAAAATAGCACTAAGTTATGAATTTGTGTAGTTTGCATTTCATACTTTGCATACATATCACCCTGCGTGGTGTCCTTTGCAAAGCGCAAAAACACATAAGTCATAATGCGCGCAATGCCCTCTAGCACCTCCTCATACTCCTTTATCACGGGATAAAATGCCTCCGCTTTAATATCTTTGAGATGCCCTTCATATTGCTTGGCAAAATGCTTAGCCCTCCGCGTGTGGCTTGCCATAAATCGCTCAAGCTGCACTTCATTTTTAAAGAGTGCGCTTAAATCCCACTGGCTAGATTCTATATTCATATCCGCTCCTTGCGTTAAATCTTATATTTTCATTTCTTCTTGCTCTTCTTCTTGAATGAGCGTCAAAGCCTTAAGGAAGCTAATGCTATCCATTTGCATACCTGAAGTCATATTTTTAAGCGTGAGGGTTTTAGTGTTAAACTCACTTTCACCAATAACTATCACAAACTCATGTCCTTTAATGTTGGCATAGCTAAATTGCTTTTTAAGCTTGCTCGCCTCGGGATAGACTTCAATAGGCACTTTAGAGCGGCGGAAAGATTCTGCAAGGAAATGCGCATAGCCAAAGTATGATGTATCCATACACACAATAAGCGCACGCGCTGATGTTGCCTTTTTTTGCAAGATTTCTAATTCTTCTAAGGCTGCCAAAAGCCTATCAATACCAATGCTCGCTCCCACACCGCTCATTTTTTCTTTGGAAAATGTGCGCGTGAGATTATCATATCTCCCGCCAGAGCAAACGCTGCCTATGCTTTTTAGGGCATTGAGCGTAGTTTCATATACTATACCTGTGTAATACCCCAATCCGCGCGCGATGGAGAAATTTATACGATAAGTATCCCTATCCATTTGCAAGGGTGAAAGCACCTCATACATCGCCTTTAAATCCGCAATACCCTTTCTTATAGAATCATTCCACTCTTCCATGAAAGAAATTTGCTTAAAAAAGCTTTCACTATCGCCCTGCTGCTTGATTGATGTATATTCTAGCAGATTCTGTGCTTGAGTGCTAGTAAGCCCAAGCTCTTTTTGTAGCTCCGCGCTTACAGATTCTGTACCGACTTTATCAAGCTTATCAATAATACGCAAAGTGGCATTAATATTATGCTGCTCTGTAATGCCACAATACTCACAAATGCCATTCAAAATAGCGCGATGATTGAGCCAGATAGTAAATTCATCAATCCCTAGCCGCACAAGTGAAGCATAAATCACTTGCAAAATTTCTGCATCACAAGAGATGCTATCACTCCCAATAAAGTCAAAATCGCATTGTGTAAATTCCCTATAGCGCCCTCTCTGCGCTCTCTCCCCACGAAACACATTACCAATAGCAAATCGCTTAAAAGGCAAATCCACCTCATTTTTATATTGAGACACAAAGCGCGCTAGAGGGACGGTTAAATCAAATCTCAAAGCCACATCGCGTCCGCCATGGTCTTTAAAGCGATAAAGCTCCTTTTGTATCTCCTCACTCCCCTGTTTTACTAGCACATCAGCATACTCTAAATGCGGCGTTTCAATAGGCACAAAGCCAAAATTCATAAAAACACTACTCACTTTATTTAATAAATGTGCCTTAGCAAGCGCCTCTTTAGGCAATCTATCCTTGAATCCACTCAATGTGCGAGGGGCAACCAACGCCATCTAACCTCCTTAAAAAGTAAATAAACATTAGATTAAATATGTCAAACCGCCGATTTTACCTTAAAAATGTTGTATTTTGGCAAATTTTTTGCTTTTCACACGAATTTTAGCCCTTAATCTATGCTTTTTTGACTGATTTTATAAGCGATATTATAATTTTATGTGTAGAATCCACACTTTAAAGAATTTTAACATAAGGCGTCATTGTGCAAAGTATCACCCCTCAAAGCGAAGTTAGACACATCTTGCTACGTTTGCCAAACTGGCTTGGCGATAGCGTGATGGTTTCTGCGGCATTTGAGTGGCTTAAAAAAAGCTTTGATAAAGCAGACTTCACGCTTGTAGGCACAAAGGCGAGTTGTGGGATTTATGAGCGCGATACACGCGTGCGCGCTATTTTTATTGATGAGAGTAAAACATCGCGTTTTAGAATCCTAGCTATTAAAAAACTAGCCAAAAACATCGGCACGCACGATATTGCCATTAGTTTTAGTAATACTTTTTTTTCTGCTCTGCTTTTATATTTGAGCAGAAGTAAAATACGCATAGGTTATGCGAGAAATGCCCGCAGTTTCCTGCTCACAAACGCCCTTCCATTAAAAAAATATAATAGCAGTGGTAAAAAATATCATCAAGTGCTTTTGTATCTTGCCCTTATTGCGCCGCTTAAAGCAGTGCAAACTTATATTTTCAAATCTTTGCAGACACCCTCCTTAAAAATGCCTAACCACAAGCATTTGCACACAGAATCTAGCAATACACAATCTACTTTGCTAGATTTGCTATCAAATCAGCCGCTTAAGCTCATTAGCACAAAGCCTATTTTGGATACTCGCACCTATGCCATAGGGATTAATCCCGGAGCGGCATTTGGGAGTGCAAAACGATGGGAACAATCGCACTTTATAAGCATAATAGAGTATTTTTTAAGCCAGCGCTATGAAGTCTATCTTTTTGGCTCAAGTATAGAATCTAGAGCAAATACCGACATTGCCGCTGCGCTTAAAAATCACCCCTATATGCAATATTTTCATAATCTCACAGACAAAACCAATTTACACGAGCTAGTGGATTACATTAGCGCGATGAGCGTGTTTATCACCAATGATAGCGGACCTATGCATATTGCTACAGCCTTGAAAGTGCCTATTGTGGCTATTTTTGGTCCCACAGATATGTATGAAACAGCCCCCTACACGCCATTTACAGAATCTATAAGGCAAGATTCTACTAATGTATTATGTGCTAATCCCCCCTTTGTGCTTTTGTCAAAAGCCTTGCCTTGCTCACCTTGCAAGAAGCGCGAATGCCCTTTGGGGCATCATAATTGTATGAAGTTTATCACCCCAGCAGAAGTTATCACTTATACTAATAGACTGCTAGAAAATCAACACAAAAGGCTAACTTATGATACTTGATGTCTCCACTTCAACCCCATTGCAAAATTATAAGATTCTAAGTAATACCATAACTCCTCGCCCTATTGCGTGGATAAGCAGCGTTTTTCCTAATGGTTTAGTTAATCTCGCGCCCTTTAGCTTTTTTGCACCTCTTTGCGTAAATCCTCCTATTTTCTCTGTCTGCATGATGCAAAAAAGCGATGGCAGCCAGAAAGATAGTTTTAAAAACATTCTCCAAACGCGCAAGGCTAGCATTAGTATGTGCGAACTCTCGCATTTGCAAGCCCTGCAAGATAGCAGCGCAGAGCTAGCCTACAATGTGAGCGAAGCAAATGCATTTGATATACCCCTTGAGGTGCTAGAAACTAGCTATCCACCCGTGCCGCAGGGGATAAAGGTTGCTTTTTTATGTGATTTATATGATGTGCTTGAGCTTGGCGAGGCTAAAAGCGTGCTGCTAGAGGCGCGCTTTTTTTATATCGCCGATAGCATTTATGCCAAAGATTTAAACTTTTTGCCGCATTTTGTAGGGCGAGTTGGGCGTATATATAAATCGCTAGGCGCGCAAATTATGCTTCCAAATAAAGATGAAACAAAGCCCAAAAAGGATTAAAATGCCCATTTCTCTTTTGCAAAAATTAGTAAAGTTGGAGAGTATCACGCCTAAGGAATGTGGGATTTATGAGATAATTAAGGCTGAATTTGCCCATTTTGCGCAAAATCCTTTGCTTGATACGCTTATTATCGAGCAAGAAAAGCAAGGCGTTAAAAATCTTTTCTATCTCATCGCGCCTAAAAATACAGCAAAATCTAGCCTGCGTCACTTATGTTTTGCAGGGCATATAGATGTTGTACCACCAGGGCAAGGGTGGGAATATGAGCCATTTTGCGCAATGGAGCATGATGGATATATTTATGGCAGAGGCACGCAGGATATGAAAGGTGGTGTGAGCGCCTTTGTTCGCGCTATTTGCAGGGCGCTAGATTCTATAATTACAGAATCTAAGAGTGCAAAATCGCGCATTATAAAATCTAAAGCCATAAAATCTCAACTAGATTCTAAAAATATACAATCTTGCCTTAAGGGTTGTATGATTTCAATTTTGCTCACAAGCGATGAGGAGGGCGAGGGGACTTATGGCACGCGCCTTATGCTTGAAGAGCTAAAAAATCAAGGGCTGCTCCCTCATTTTTGTATTGTGGCAGAGCCTACAAGCATAGCACAAAGTGGCGATATGCTAAAAATTGGGCGGCGCGGCTCTATTAATGGTACTATTGTAATTGAGGGCAAGCAAGGGCATGTCGCCTATCCGGAGAAATGCATTAATCCCATTGAACTGCTTGGCGATAGACTTGGCTTACTTGCGGGTGTTGAGCTTGATAGTGGCGATAAGTATTTCGCGCCTAGCAAGCTTGTAGTTACAGATATTCGCGGGGGTATGGAGGTGGTGAATATAACGCCACAATCACTTAAGATTATGTTTAATGTGAGAAACTCTCCGCGCAGCAGCGCAGATTCTATCCGCGCGTATATAGAATCTGTATTAGCACATTTACCCTTTACGCTCACGCTTAAGACCAATTCGCTGCCTTTTATCACCTCAAGTCATAGCGCACTTGTCCAATTGCTCACACAAACTATCGCGCAGCATTTTCATATCACCACGCAGCTAAGCACTAGCGGAGGCACGAGCGATGCGAGGTTTTTTGCCGCGCATAATATCGATGTAGTCGAACTAGGCGTGCCAAATGATAGAATCCACGCCATAAATGAACGCGTATCAATCAAGGATTTATGCCTGCTATGTGATATTTTCACGCAATTTTTGCTTGATTTTACGCACTCAAACCTCGCGCACTAGATTCTATAAATAATCCAACAGCTTTGGGCTAGTTTGCGCCAAATAAAGGTAAGATTACTTATGCAAGCTACAATGTGTATATTATTTTCAACAAGGAGTGAGTTATGAAAAGTGTTCTTGTGCCGCTTGCAAAAGGCTTTGAGGAGATTGAGCTAATAAGTGTGGTGGATATTTTGCGCAGAGCCAATGTGCGCGTGGTAATGGCAAGCCTAGATTCTCACAAGCGCGTGCTGGGCGCACATCACATTATCATAGAGGCAAATGCGACTTTAGGCGAGCTTGATATGGCAGAATTTAGCGCCGTTGTGCTAGCTGGAGGCTATGAGGGTATGCAAAATCTTGCAAAAAATGATTTAGTTACATCTTGGTTGCAAGCTTTTAGGGCTAATAATAAACTGCTTTGCGCAATTTGTGCTGCGCCCATTGTGCTAGATAAGGCTGGCGTGCTTCCGCGTGAATTTACCTGCTATCCGGGCTGTGAGGCTGAAATAAATATGCAAGATAAGCATAAACTTACCCAAGCAGTGGTAACGCACGATAATATTATCACTTCCACAGCGCCTGCGACTGCGGCGGTATTTGCGCTAGAGATTGTAGAGCATTTATGTGGCAAAGAGCGCACAAAAGCCTTGTATGAGGAGCTGCAAATGCCTACTTTGAAGGATTATCTGCATACAGCTGCATACTAATGCAGTGCAAACTCCCATGCCAAAGGATAAGCGTGCGGCAATCTACGCCCACTACTTTATGCTTAGGCAATGCCGCTTGCAAAATCTGCAATGCCCTCTCATCATTTTCATCACTATAAGTTGGCACAAGCAGCGCATCATTCACAAACAAAAAATTCGCATAGCTCGCAGGGAGACGCTCTTTGTTTGCATCAAAAATAGGCTTTGTAAAGGGAAGTGCGATGAGTTTGAAAGGCTCGCCATTCTTTTGCCTCAATGCTTGCAATTCTGCTTGCATACGCGCTAAATGTTCAAAATGCTCATCTTGCTTATCTTCACACACAATATACGCGATACTATCAGGCGCAATAAAGCGTGCAAGCGTGTCAATATGACTATCTGTATCATCGCCAGCCAAATAGCCATAATGCAGCCACAGAATCTGATGAATATTGAAATAGTGTTTCAATTTAGATTCTATATCGGCTTGGCTTAGGTGCGCGTTGCGATTAGGCTCAAGCAGGCATTGTGTGTTGGTGAGCAAAATGCCATTGCCATTACTATCAATGCTCCCACCCTCAAGCACCATATCCGCGTTTAAGAGATAGTCTTTTTTAAAAAGATGGCGCGTGATTTGATTATCTTTATTGGCAGGATATTTAAGCCCCCAACCATTAAAGGTAAAATCAAGCATTTTTATCCCATGCTTGCTTTCTATGCTAATCCCGCCAAAATCCCGCGCCCAAGTGTCATTTGTCCCCACGCGCACGATATAAAGCCCAAAGATAGAATCTAGCGCATAAAGGCAAATACATTCCCGCGCGATAGATTCATTAAAATGCGCATTAATGTAAGCCTGCGCGGGTGCAAGATGCGTTTGAGCAAGATTTGCGGTAGATTCTATAGAATCTGCATTTAACTCCACAGGCGCGCGCTGTGGAGTATCATAAAATGTCGCTTTAAGTAATGCTAACCCCTCTGCGTCCTCACTATCCACGCAGAGAATGACAGATTGAAAATGCAAAATCTGCTTAATAATATCTATAAAACTTTGCTGTGCTTGGCTTAGGTGCGCTGCCCAATCACTATTTTTATGCGGAAATGCCATAAGCGTAGCCACCTGTCTTTCCCACTCTGCCTTTAGCCTCACTGCCTTAAAATCTACCCCAAAATCCGCCTTAGAATCCATAGTATGCGCCATAAAATGTCCTTTAAAAATATGCTGTATAATTCTAACATATTAAAGGCTTTGGGGAATTAAATGATTTTAAGTATAGAATCTAGCTGCGATGATAGCTCATTGGCTCTCACTCGTATCGATGATGGCGCGCTTTTGTATCATATAAAAATCTCGCAAGATGAGGCGCATAGCACTTATGGTGGTATTGTGCCAGAAATCGCTTCAAGACTTCATGCACAAAGGCTTCCGGAGATTTTAGAAAAACTTAAAATATTTCTACATAATGATTTATCGCCTATTAAAGCCATTGCTGTAACCACGCGCCCGGGACTAAGCGTAACGCTGATTGAAGGCTTAATGATGGCAAAAACGCTATGTCTTGGGCTAAATGTCCCTCTCATTTGCGTAAATCACCTCAAAGGGCATATTTACTCACTTTTCATTAAAGATGAGACAAATGCGCCTTTGCCGCGCACTATAGAATCTACACCATTAAATCCACAATCCCTGCTGCCACTTGGTATTTTGCTCGTCTCTGGGGGACATACACAGATTCTAAAAATGTATGATTTTAATCATATCGCGCTTATTGCTCAAACGCTTGATGATAGCTTTGGTGAGAGCTTTGATAAGGTGGCAAAATACCTAGGGCTTGGCTATCCGGGCGGTCCTATTATAGAATCTTATGCGCGCACTTTTAAAGGGCAGTATCCGCATTTGCGCGCGCAGCACTTTCCTATCCCTCTAGCTCGTAATAAAAAAGTGCAATTTAGCTTCTCTGGGCTTAAAAATGCTGTAAGACTAGCTCTGCAGGATTTGCCAAAGCCTCTAAGTGAGGCAAATATGGCAAGTATTTGTGCGGGCTTTCAGGAGGCGGCGTGTCATCACATTACCCAAAAATGCGAACTATTTTTTAAGGAGCAAAAAAAGCAGGATTTAAAGCATAGCGGGCTTGCGGAGGATTCTAAGGAGCGTTGTGCGCATTTAAAGCATTTTGCCATTGTGGGTGGAGCAAGCGCAAATAGCACACTGCGAGAAAAATTAGCACAACTATGCGCGCAATATGATATTACCTTGCATTTAGCCCCGCTTGCTTTTTGCGCGGATAATGCTGCTATGATTGGGCGCGTGGGTGTGGAGCATTATAAAATGGGGGATTTCACGCCACTTTTTAGCGCACAAATTGCGCCAAAAAGTATAGAGGGCGACTTTATGGCAGATTCTATCTTGGGATAAATTAAGAAAGCTCAAGCATTCTATCAAGGGCGATTTTTGCCCATTTTTGCACGCTAGATTCTAAAAATACCTCATTTATGGGCTTATCATCTTCTAATGCGAGCAGGACATCAAGTATATCTTGCAGAGTCGTTTCATTCATCGTAGGGCATTGTGGCTTGCTTGAGCTTAGCACAAAGGTAGTTTGTGTGCCATTATATTTAGGGCGCAGGCGATTAACCAAATTAAACTCCGTGCCAACAGCCACTCTTTGTGCTAAAGGCAGATTCTGCACATAGGTGATAATTTGGCTTGTAGAGCCTACAAAGTCGGCTAGCTCCACCACGCTGCTATCACATTCTGGGTGCACGACAATTTTAATATCGGGGAATTTTGAGCGGTAAAATGCCACGTCACTTGGCGTAAAAAGCTGATGAACGGAGCAAAATCCATCATAGCAAATCACATCAGAATCTAAAATCACCTCTTTGCTATCCCTGCCTAAGAGCGAGGCTTTTTTGCCATCTGCGCGCGCGAGATTTTCCCCCAAACATCTATCGGGGAGGAAAAAGATTTTTTTGCCCTGTGCTTTGGCAAAGTCAAAAATTTTATGCGCATTAGCACTGGTGCAAACTAGCCCGCCCATTTGGGCTACCTTTGCCTTTACATCGGCATTTGAATTAATATAAGTAATAGGGAAAATCTCCTCTCTCTTTAGCCCATACGCCTCCAAAGTTTCAATGCTTTTGTCATAATATTCACTATCAATCATTCTCGCCATTGAGCAGCACGCAAGGCGTGGCATTACCACGCGCTTTTGCGGAGCTAGCACCTTTACACTCTGCCCCATAAACGCCACGCCGCAAAAGATAATCAAATTTTTATCGCTCACAGAAGCCTTGCGCGATAATTCCAAGCTATCCCCGCATAAATCTGCTAATGCCACAATCTCATCTTTTTGATAAAAATGCGCCACCAAAAGCCCATCAAGCTTTTTTAATAGGGCTTTTATCTCGCCGCAAAGCACTTTAGAATCTGCCTCATTTACCGACATTCTCACTCCTTTTATTTGTATGCGTGGCTTATATCACAAATAAATTAATTATGCGTAAGTGCCTATATCTTGGGCAAATTTCACTTTTTGATTAATAGGCACATCAAGGAGCATTTGCTCCATAAACAGCACAATGGTTGAGCCCATTTTAAACATACCCAACTCCTCGCCTTTTTTGACAGAAAGAGGCGTGCTGTAGGTGTAGGAAATATTATGCGATTTGGCATTGCTTTGTATCTTAGATTCAAAATGCATAACAATACTCCCCACATTGAGCGCGCCTACAGCCACAAAATAAAGCCATTTATGACTTGGTGTCTTTGCCACAACTACCACGCGTTCATTTCTGGCAAATAAATGTTGATTTTTGTGCAAAGATGGCATATTAACTGGCAAAAGCTCACCGCTAAAATAGCGCACTTCATAAATTTGCATATCACAAGGCGCATGATAGCGATGATAATCTCTAGGAGAAAGATAAAAATTCACATAATAAAACTCTCTATCAAGCTTCTGCCCTAAAAGCTCCTCGATAGAATACGCCATACCTTTAATTTGCAACGCCTGCTTGTCTTCACTCTTACCAATTTGTGTAATCAAGCTATCACAGGGCGATATAAGCACAATAGGATTTGGATTAATGGAGCGAGGGATACAGAGTGCGCGCGTAAAAAGGGCATTAAGCGAAGGATAGCTAGCGCTAGGGGCAAATTCAGCTAGCTCAATATGAAATATTTTCACATAAATGGCATTAATAAGCCGCTGCAAGGGAGGAAAAAACTTATGAGAGGCAAAGCGCCCAAAGAGACGCGAGCATTTGTTAGAAAAATTCATATTATCCCCTTATGATTTTGTGATTTTGGGCTTAGTGCGTATGGCAAATGCATAAAATAATGGCGTATCACACAGCGAAAGAAAGGCTTTCATACTAAAATCAGCCAAAAGCATAGCCACAATGTGTTCCCATGGATAAATAAATAAAAAAGCGATGTGGAAAAAAATCATAGTGTCTATAAATTGTGAAATCATCGTGCTAGCGTTATTACGCAGCCACCAAAGGTTGGGGAAGCGATTTTTTAAATAAAAAAAGATGTGAATATCTAAATTTTGTGAAACAAAAAATGCACAAACGCTCGCTATAGCAATGCGCGGCTCACTAGCTAAAAGTGAAGGCACAAAGGCAAGCAATAGCCCTAGCCAAAGCGTTTTTAGCACTTGGGCTTTGCTATATTTTTCACTTAAAATATCCATAAGCAAAAAGCTCAAAGGATAAGTGAGTGCGCCATAAGTAAGCGGGGTGTTTAACACAGAAAACTGCACAGTAAAATTTGCTAGCACTACTATGCCAGCAAAAAGGCAGGCACTAAGTATGAATGTCGCCTTGCTCATTTGCTTCATTGCTCCTCCTTAATTTGCGTGTATAGAATCTGCTTGTGACGATGAAGAAGTCGGGCTAGATTCTAAAGGGATAGTTTGTAAAATTTGTTTTGAAAGTTGTGCATTATAGCTTACAAGGCTGTTTTTTAGCTGAATTTTCCACTGCGTAAAGCCCTCGCGCATTTGGGCTTTGAACGCATCTTCATTTAGCACTTCATCAACGCTATTAATCGCATAATCACTCGCCACAAAAAAACCTATAGCGCACAATGGCGCCAATGCCCCACATAAAATCGCCCCACCAGCACCAGCAGTGGTAGAAATGCCCTTTTTTACAGCTGTTTTGCCAACTACTTTCGCCGTTGATTTACCAAGCATTTTGGCTGAACTTTTAAGTATCATAGAGCCTGCCACACTTGCGCTAAAAATTGCTGCAATGCCATCAGTTGCCCTAGGAGAGAGTAAATCAAGCTTATGATTAATTTCACTAAAAGAGAGATTTTGCGTAAATTGCGCGTTATTTGGCTTTTTGTATGTGATAAAAAAATTAAAACTCTGCTGCAAATGGGGCTTAAGATTTGCCAATGCTTTATCATAAATGTCATTAAGATGAGCCTCTAAATCATAGGGCGTGTAGGTTTTAAGCAAAAAAATAAACTGCTCTTGTGCAATCTCCTCACCCTTACCAATCGCCGCGTAAAAAAGCCGCGTATATTCGCCATAAACGCTAAAATACCATTTAGAATATTCATTAATAATCACTTCTTCTTTGACAAAATATTCATCTACACTGCCCTGCACAGCGCTATCAAGCTGAGATTGAAAATCTGCAACATTGCTTTGGAGCTTGTGTGTTAAGGCTGGCACATCGCTGCTATTTATGAAGCCTTGCGCGCCTTGAATACTTAGCGTGATGTAGGGTGCATTTTTTTCTAGAATCTGTGAGCTAAGCAGCGGAGGGAGCGCACTTGTAGATTTAGCCAAAGATTGCAGATGAATGCTTATATTAAAGGCGATATAGAGGCTTATGAGAAAAAAAAGCATGGTGAAAAACTGCCTAAAAGAGCGTGTATGAGCGGGCAAATCTTGCGTAGATTCTATAATTTGATTTTCCTTAGCTTCCCTTTTTGGTTTTTTAAGTGCAAAATATTTATAAATACCCCTCTCACTCCCCACACACAGCAAACAAAAGCTCACAAACGAAGCAAAATGCCCGCAGGCAAATAATATCTCAAGCCCAATATGCAAATAAGTATCTGCTACATTTGCATACAGCATATCAAGAATAGCTTTTTTAAGCAAAATAAAGGCAAAAATTTCTTGCCATATTTGGCAGGGCATTTGTGCGATATGATAGCTTTGTAATAGATTTTGATAATGCGTTTGCGTGTCCATTATAGGCGCACCTTGAGCGCTATTAGCAAATATAATCTCAATCAAACACGCCACAAGCGCACAAACAATAGCGGTATATTTAAGCGCAAGCACAGATGCGAAATCCCCGCTAATATTGGCTTTACAGATGAAATTTATCACTCTAAAGCCATATATGCTAATTGGCACAAGTAAGCAAAGTAAAAAAATCTCACTCCCACTAGGAAATATAAGCATAAAAAAAAGCGTCACACTTCCCACAAGCGCGACAAAAAAACTCACAAATCTCACAAGTGTAAAGTGAGCAAAATAACGATGCAATATAGAATCTGGCTTGTAGTAGGCTTTAATGGTGGCTTGCTTTTTTACTCTTAAAATGCTGTAAGTTTGGATAAAAAGCGCCAAAGCAAGCCCACAAAATGCCGGATAAAACAAAACGCACATTTGCGGATAGAATCCTACGCACAAAATGCATATAATGCTTGCAACAAAGAGGATAGATGGCACAAGCTGCTTCATATACTATCCTCCTTAAGTCCCTAAACTTGGGGGAGTTTTATACTATTTAGTAATCGCTGTAAGTGAAATTTCAACGCGGCGATTTTTTGCCCTGCCCTCTGCAGTGGCATTTGAAGCGATTGGTTCGCTTGAGCCTAAGCCCTCAATGACAAATCTTTCACTTTTAACTTTTTGATTTTTAAGATATTGCGCCACGGCATTAGCACGCTGTTGAGAAAGTGCTAAATTTGTCGCATCAGAGCCTGTATTATCGGTAAATCCAACAACACTCACAATAGTTTTTTCATACTTATTAAGCACTTTTGCCACAGAATTAAGCACTGGGTAGAAATCCCCACTTAAGTCCGCACTACCTGTTCTAAAAGTAATATCGCCGGGCATATTAAGTGTGATTTCATCTCCAATTTTTGTAACGCTTACCCCCGTGCCTTGCAACTCTTCACGCAATTTTTTATCTTGGATATCCATATATGCGCCCACTGCTCCCCCTGCTAATGCGCCCACACCTGCGCCAATAGCCGCACCCTTTGCCCTATTTTTCTTATGCACCAATGCGCCAATTCCAGCGCCCACAGCCGCTGTTCCTAATGCGCCAATAGCGGTTTTACTTACTTGCGATTCGCCTGTGTAGGGATTTGTCGTGCAAGCCGACATAAGAAGCGCGCCGCAAACGATAATAGAAACCCGTGAAGTTGTCATTTTTAACATTTTAATCCTTTGTAATGTAAGATAGAATGCGCATTGTAGCCATAAAGAAATTTTTTTTACCTTAAATCTTAGCTTAAAATTTTTTCTATGCATTGAGAAATGGCTTTTTTGCGGTGGGATATACGATTTTTAGCACTTGGATTATATTCTGCTAAACTTAAACCTAAAGGATTATCCTCGCTAGGTATGAAAATAGGGTCATAACCAAAGCCCGCATTGCCTCGCATTTGCGCTATTACACTGCCTTTAAGCTTGCCTTCAAAATGCTCTATGATAAAATCTGCTGACGGTGTGCAAGAAAATGCCTTTATCTCAATCATAGCAATATGTGCAAGAAAATACGCAGGTGTAGGCGCAATGGGCTTTATAGATTCTATAAGACAGTGCAGATTGGCTAAATCTGTGCTAGATTCTATGCTATCAAAGTGCTTAAAGCTCGCATACCGCGCGCTATAAATGCCCGGCTCGCCATTGAGTGCTAGCACACATAGCCCGCTATCCTCTGCGATAATAAAATATGGCGCAGCATAGGGCAAGGGGCGAAACTTAAATTCGTGCTTAATAGCCTCATAAATAGCCTTAACTTTAATTGTGGCATTTTCCTTAAAAGTTACGCCAGATTCTATAATCTCAAAAGGCTCTATAATGTCGCTATATGCGCATACTCTGATGTTTTTGTGCTGCTTAAACTCATCTTTTAATATGGCTTGAAATTCGCGGATTTTGTGCGCATTGTTGGTGGCTAGAATAATGGTCATAAAACTCCTTTGTGTAATCTGCTGCCTTAATGCCACTTGCGGTATGGCGGTAGTTTGTAGCGTTTTTTACTTAACATACCAAGCGGGCGAATGCGGATTCTATATTTTTTGGCTATTTGTTTGGCGCGCAGCAAGTCTTTAGGCGCTATAGCAAAAAGCATTTCATACACCTCCGCACTTTGGAGAAAAAGCCTTGATTGTGCGCTAAATAGGGGAATAAACGATTTGAACCCTGCATGATTAAGCGCACATAGACGTGTGATTTCACTCAAAATGCCATCAGATATATCCATACCCCCCCTCAAAAAATGCGCGCAATGAGAAATAAAGTCCGCACGCAATTTGGGGGATAAAAATATGCCCTTTGGCTTTTTAGCTTTGGGATTTTTAAGCAGCATATTAAGGTTTTTTAGACTTTGAGTTAGCGCATACTTTGGATACATATCACAAGTGCAGCAAATAAGGCTACCGTGCGCTATTTTATCGCGATAAAGCGTGTGCTTATGCTTCAAACCAAAATAAGTGATATGAATTTGCATTTTTTCCGCGCTAATGGTATCCCCACCTATAATTTTTATCCCCCACAGGCGGCAAAAATCGCCCACACCTCTAGCAAAATCTTTTATCTCCCTTCTCTCCCAATGCTTTGGCAGCGCGATACTTAGCATCGCATATAAGGGCTTTGCATTCATTGCCACCATATCGGAGTGATTAACCATAAAGGCTTTTTGCGCTATCTCATAGGGCGAAAACCACTTTTGTAAAAAATGCACTCCCTCACAAAAGCTATCCATACCGATAGCTAAGGATTTATTAGACTTAGCAAATAATGCAGGGCAATGATGAGTGAGCGATTGTATATGCGCGCTATGTGTTTTATACATTTTTGGGCTAGCATTAAGCAAAATGCAGCAATCATCGCCTATGCCCTGCGTAACACCCTCTTTTTGCAAACAATGCATAAAAAAAGATTCTCTATCAAAGCGCATATAAAATCTTACACTACTTAATTTTTAGGCTTAAATCAAGCCAGCGCGCCTGATGAATAAGCGAGCCAACGCTCAAAGCCTCAACGCCACTTAGCGCGTATGCTCTAATATTCTCAAGTGTGATATTCCCACTGGCTTCAAGCACAATATGCGGTGCGGTGGCATTACGATAAGCCACCACTTCACGCACTTGAGCCACACTCATATTATCACACATAATCACATCTGCTCCCGCGCTTATAGCTTCTTTGACATACGCTAGATTCTCACACTCCACTTCAATAGGACACATAAATGGCAATCTCTCTCTAGCAGTGCTAATAATTTCACAAAGATTCCCAATATGCGATAAATGCGTGTCTTTTAGCATAAGCATTGTATCAAGCCCAAAGCGATGATTACAGCCCCCACCATTGCGGATAGAATATTTCTCAAGTTCGCGTAGCAAAGGGCGCGTTTTGCGTGTATCAAGCAGCTTAATGGATATATCTTGTATTTGCGCCATATATGCAGCGCATAAAGTCGCTATCCCGCTGCTATGAGCTAGGATATTAAGCAGCACGCGCTCAAGCTGCAAAATATATATATAACTTCCCTCTATATCGCATAAATGCGCCCCTTGTGAAAAGAATTCCCCATCATTATGCATACGTATGATGTGTATGTTAAAGTGTTTCATTAAAGCTTGCGCATATACAGCCCCTGAAAATATGCCATCTTCTTTAGCGACAACAGAGGCTTTAACGCTCCTATCTGGCGCAATGAGGGCAAATAAATCACCCCTACCTAAATCCTCACTTAAAGCCTGTGAAATAAACTGCTCTATATACTGCTGTGTCATATTATGCCTTTGCGTTCTAAGATAGTGAAATTCTGCAATAGATTCTATAATTTTTTATGCAGCCCGTCGGCGAGCTGATAAAATGCGTTATTCCCTACACTGCTTTGCTTTATGCTACCTTTTTGGCAGAGTTTATATAAAAGTGCTAATGATTGAGAATCTAACATTTTTTGAGCGTCATTAATGCTTAATGGACGGCGCTTGATAAGCCCAATAAGCTCATCTTGTGAGTATGATTTTTGCGCACTTTCTGCGGCATTATCTTTGCGTTTGGGCAAATTAATATGAAGCTTAGGATAGGCATAAAAACATGCCGCAAGTTTTTTTAGCTCTTCTTCGCTCACTGCCTCAACCTTATAGGCAGGTGGGCGGTCAATACTCCCAATATCCACGCGATGAATGGGTAGGCTAGCTAGAAATGCTGCAATTTCCCTGCTTTGCTCCAAAGTGTCATTAATGCCTTTGACAAATAGCACTTCAGCAATAATCTCGCCCTTAAACTCCTTGCAAAAAGTGGCAATGCCCTCTTTAATCTGCGTAAGTTTAAGGCTTGAATGCGGGCGGTCAATGTGTTTAAAGGCTCTAGATTCTAAACTATCGCAAGAAAATTTCACCATATCAAGCTGGCTCATAGCACTCCTCACACTTGGCTTCCACAAAAGCGAACCATTCGTCAAAAGGAGCAACTTTATAGAATCTGGCACTATTTTCTTAAGATTGCTAATTAATTCTTGTAAATATGGATACAGCGTTGGTTCGCCATTTGCTGTAAGCGTTAAAACATCACATTCATGCACATTGAGTGCAGATTTTACCGCTTTTATCACATCATCTACGCTCACAATCTTACGCATAGAATCTACACTTTTATGCCCTGCAAGCTCGCAATACACGCAATCAAAATTGCACTGCTTTTCAAAAGGTGATAAATCAACGCCCAAAGAGCGCCCAAATCGCCGCGAATGCACAGGACCAAACACGATATTCATAACATTTCACCCGCCTTTAGTAACTTTAGATGACTTTAATCTTATAGTATTTTTACATTATCATTTTATTTAATTTTATTAATTTTTGAATAGGCAAAAAGTATAGCACATTCATAATGATAATAAAAAGTTTTTATTTTTACGCTACAATCCTAAGCCTAAATCTTAAGATATAAGGCATTTTTTGAAAGTTTTTGGGCGACAAAACTCCTTTTTGCGGCAAGGTTTGCATAAACTCTTGCAGATTCTCACTCTCGCGCTTTGTTTGTTTGGCTGCTCTGCGCTTAATGTGCAAAATGCCCATAAAGTCGCAATTGCTGATGACCCAAATTACGCTCTGCAGCAAATTGCAGGTAATCAATTTAGAATCTACGCAAGCGACCACAAAGCCCTTTTGCGCGATATTAAAGAGGCAAAGAAGCAATATAATAAAATTGCTAATGCGCTAAGCGGCAATGTCGCAAAGCAGTGGAGCGCGGAAGATGTGAGCCTGCCTAGCGCGCAAACTTATGTGAAATATTCAAACAACTACAAATCAAAGGCTAGCATTGATTTTACCTCTGGAGCAATACGCATTGAGACTATAGATTCTATAAATCCTATGCAGTCGCTAGAGCAAGCCATTAGCCACACACTTTTGCTGCCTCAAGACCCAAGCAAGGTTGATTTATACTCAAGCGATGATTTTAGTTTTGATGGCAAACCATTTTTAGCAGGCTTAATCAAAGACAACGATGGGGAGGATATACTTACACAATGGCGCGCGCAACGCTATGCCAAATATCTCATAACTCATAAGCTAAAAACCCGCAAGGATAGCAAGGGCAAGGTGGTGAATTATGTGGATTTGCAAATGGTTGGGGATTATCAAAGCAAAAGCGAGCATAAATATGAAGCCATTGTGCAAAAATACGCTCGTAAGTATAATGTCTCGCCAGCCCTTGTGCTAGGCATTATCCAAACAGAATCTAATTTCAATCCCTACGCTGTGAGCGGTGCGCCCGCATATGGACTCATGCAAATCGTGCCAAGCACTGCAGGAGCGGACGCGTATGAGCTTATTAATGGCAAAAAGGGCAAGCCTACTAAAGAAATGCTTTTTAACCCTGAAACTAATATCGAGTATGGCGTGGCGTATTTAAGCATTCTTTTTAATCGCTATTTGCCCGATGTGAAAGATAAGCTAAGTCAAGAATATTGCGTGATTACGGCGTATAATGCAGGTGCGGGCAGTGTGCTTAGGACTTTTGCAAGCGATAAAACTCAAGCTTTCCAGCGCATTAATGCCCTCTCATCATCAAAAGTCTATGATACATTGCGCACTAAGCTCCCCTCCGATGAGGGTAGGCGGTATCTGCTTAAAGTAAGCACTTTTAAGAAAAATTATGAGCATATCAAATAGCTATGAGATTGGTTGAATTTTATTCTGATGAAAAAACTTGTAGCTACATAGATTCTAAAAAAAGCCTTTTTCGCTATTTTCATATCCAAAATGTAACGCCTTCTTTTTATCATGGACTACTAGAGCGGGGGTGGCGGCGGTTTGGCAATTATTTTTTTACTCCTATGTGTAATGGCTGCACAGATTGCATTTCTGTGCGCACGCTCATTGATGAATTTACTTTTAGCAAAAATCACAAAAGAGTGCTAAAAAAATCCCAAAATATCGATACATACATACAAAAGCCCACCGTTACACAAGCCCATATCGAGCTATATAATCGCTATCATCTCACTATGCGCGATAAAAAAGGTTGGGAATACACCCCCACAACGCCCGAAAACTATATGGATATGTTTGTAGATGGGCATCAAGACTTTGGCTATGAGCTATTGTATTTTGTAGATTCTCAACTCATTGGCGTGGGGCTTGTAGATGTGCTTTTTGATAGCATTACGGCGGTGTATTTTTTCTATGACCACCATTTTGCGCACTACAGCTTAGGAACGCTTAATATTTTAAAGCAAATTCAAATTGGCAAGGATTATGGCTTAAAATACTTCTATCCCGGATATTGGATTAAAAATCACTATTGCATGGGCTACAAAGAGCGCTTCAAGCCTTTTGAAGTGCTTACTAATATCCCTGATATTTTTGAGCAACCCCTTTGGCACATATACCGCGCAGATTCTGCGGAGCTTTAATTTTATAGAATCTAGAAAAGCGCAAAGCGTTGTGAAAGAGAAAAAGATAGATTCTATAAAATACAGAATCTACGCAAACGCCATTTGTGCGGCGCGAGCTAAAAGCTCCCTTGCGCCTTTGGCAATAAAGCCCTGTGCGAGCTGTATCCCAAAATCCCTAGCCCTCTCTTGCTCCTCTAAGCCTATAGGCATTTCCTGCACATCGCTAATGCACTCGCTCCCATCTGGCAACCCCACAATGGCTTCCAAAATAAGTGCCTTATTCACATATCTTGCATGCACACCAATAGGCACTTGACAGCCGCCATTAAGAGCTTTGACAAATGCTCGCTCCGCACTCACACAAAGCGCAGTCTCTGCATGCGTGAGCGTAGATATAGTCTTAAAATATGGGCTATCAGTGCGCATTTCAATACCTAGCGCGCCCTGCCCCATAGCGGGTATCATAAAGGCTAAAGGCGTAATATATGGCACATCTTTAGCAGTAATGGCTAGCCTTGTAATGCCCGCTTGTGCCAAGATAATAGCGTCAAATGTGCCATTTTTTAGCTTTTCTAGGCGCGTTTGCACATTGCCGCGCAGACTTAACGTGTCTAAATCGGAGCGATATTTTTTTATCTGCATAGAGCGGCGCAGCGAAGTTGTGCCTACTTTTGCGTTTTTAGGCAAAGAAGTCATATCAGGATATTTCACGCTTAAAAAGCAATCTCTACTATCCTCGCGCTGCGTGATAGCGGCTAAATCAAGGCTAGGAGGAAACTCCACAGGCACATCTTTAAGGCTATGCACAGCCAAATCAATTGTCCCATTTAAAAGCATTTCCTCTAATTCTTTAGTAAAAAGTCCCTTGCCGCCAATCTTTGCGAGCGGCACATCAAGGATTTTATCTCCGCGTGTTTTGATAATTTGGATTTGAGATTCTAAGCCGCATTCGTTTTTTAAGCGAGATTTGATATATTCAGCCTGCCATAATGCCAGCGCGCTACCACGCGTGCCAATAGTGAGTATGCTCATTTTTACTCCTTAATGAGATGAATGATGCGCTCACACACATTTGCCGCTTCAAGCTCTGTTTTTACCAATCCTTCGCGCCTAATGAGCTCTAGCTGCCCATTTTCTAAGCCTTTGCCCACAATAAGCGCATAATTAAATCCCACCAGCTCAAAATCTTTCATCTTTACCCCAAAGCGCTCATCGCGCTCATCAAGCAGCACATCAACGCCATGCGCCTTAAGCTCGTTGTAGATTCTATAAGCAAATTCACTTTGGGCTTTATCCTTTATATTTGATATGATAATAACTATATCAAATACGCTCACTTCCTTACTCCACACGCAGCCTAACTCATCGCTTTTTTGCTCCAAAATCGCAGGCAAAATGCGTGAAATTCCAAAGCCATAACAGCCCATAATAAAATCCTGCGCCTTGCCATTTTTATCCAAAAACTGCGCATTAAGTGCATAAGAATACTTCGTCCCAAGCTTAAAAATATGTCCTACCTCAATGCCTTTTGTGTAATACAATTTCCCCCCACATTTATGGCACAAATCGCCCTCTTTAACCTGCACTAAATCCGCATACACTAAGCCCTCAAACTCGCCTAGATTCACACCCACAAAGTGCCAATCTTTCTCATTTGCCCCGCAAATTAAGTGCTGCGCATCTTTTAGCGATTCATCAAAATAAATATGCTTTGCATGAGTAATATGTCGCAGCGCATAAGGTCCAATAAACCCTGCTTCAAGCCCAGCTTGCCCTATGTCCTCTATGCTCGCCTCCTCGAGTGCGATATAGCAAGCTTGATGCGCATTAATGGCGTTTAGCATTTTGGTTTCTTCCCCATCATCATCGCCGCGCACAAAAAAATACACTAATTCCGCACTCCCATTAATATGCCTTGCTTTTTTCACAATGGCTTTGATAAGATAGAATCTATCCACCTTAAAAAAATCACTCAAAGCCTGCATATCTTTAATATTAGGCGTAAAAAATCGTGCAAAATCCCCTTGTGGCGCATTGCTGTCATAGCGCACTTCATGAGCGCGTGGCGCACTCCTATGCGCACGCTTGCCCACTTCTATATTTGCACCATAATCGCAATGCTCGCACACCACAATAGTATCCTCCCCACAAGGTGCAAGCACCATAAATTCTTTACTTCCGCTACCCCCAATCGCTCCAGAATCTGCCTCTACGATTTTATATGTAACGCCCATTCGCGTAAGTATGCGCTTATATGTTTGCTCCATAACATCAAATTCCCTATCCAAATCCTCACTACTAGCATGAAAGCTATATCCGTCTTTCATAATAAATTCACGCCCTCGCATAAGCCCAAAGCGCGGACGCATTTCATCGCGGAATTTAGTATGAATCTGATAGAGATGCAATGGAAGCTGCTTATAGCTTTTTACACTATTTTTAACCATTTGCGTTACCACCTCTTCATGGGTTGGACCTAGCACAAATTCATTTTCTTTCCTATCTGTAAAGCGCAGCAATTCATCGCCATACTTTTCATATCGCCCAGATTCTCTCCATAGCTCCGCAGGTGTAACAAACCCCATAAGCACTTCTTGCGCCCCTACAGAATCCATTTCCTCCTTTACGATATAACGCACCTTATCAAGCAGCTTTTTCCCTAATGGCAAAAAATTATAAATCCCACTCCCCATTTGCTGGATAAATCCCCCGCGCACAAGGTATTTATGACTTTTTAAAATGGCATCTTTGGGAGCGTCTTTAAGCGTGGTGAGAAAAAGTTGTGAAAAAAGCATAGCAGTCCTTTATATTAAAATGTCGTATCTTTCTCGCATTTAAAATTATTGAGCATAACAATTTCATCATTAATATCAAACATACTTTTCATCGCCTCGATAATGGGGTCACCTTGAGGCGTTTCGCTTGCCTGTCTTAGCCGCATTGTGGGATTATGCAAAAATGTATTAAACGCACCATGCAAAATTTTTTCAACATTTGAGCGATACTCGCTAGGGATAAAGCCCTTTTTTATGGCTCTATCAAGCTCTTTTAGGCAAGATTGTTTCGCAAGAAAGCGGATATGTTTAATCACAGGCTCAATGCTTAAAGTCTGCAGCCAAGTGAAAAATTCCACTACAAAACCCTCTAAGATTCTATGTGCCTCCTTAGCACTCTCCTGCCTTGCGTCTTTATGCTCTTGGACTACTTCTTGCAAATCATCTACGCAAAAAATCTGCACATTTTTATGCTGTATAGATTCTATATCTCGCGGCAAAGCTAAATCAAACCACCATCGAGGAAAATTTCGCTCCTGCACCATTGGCGCGCTAATAACGCACTTTGGCGCGCTTGTGGCGCTAAAAATCACTGCAAAATCATTTAAAATCTGCTCCAAACGCTCCCAAGATTCTATATGAATATCTTTTGTGTTTAGCTCATCTGCTAGGGCTTTAGCATGGCTTTGCGTGCGTGAAATGAGCGTAATATGTGCTTTAGTGTTTAATAAATGCTTGCACACGAGGCGTCCCATTTCGCCACTGCCAACGACCAAAACAGGCAGGGCTGCTAAAGTTTTACCTTGCTTTTGAAGTGTTTGCTCTGCCATATATACTGCTGTTGAGGCTACAGAGACACTATGAGAAGAAATATTTGTCTGCTGCCTAATGCTTGCTGCGCATTTAAAGGCAAAATGCATAAGGCGCGTCATATCTTTGCTGCAAAATCCATTATCAAAGGCAAATTTATACGCGTTTTTGAGCTGCCCTGTGATTTGCGTTTCGCCAACGACTAAACTATCAAGACTTGAAGCCACGCCAAAAATATGATAAATGGCATATTCATTCAAGCGCACAACTGCTATTTGCTCTAAATGCGCCACATCTATGCCCTTGAATGCACTGAGAGTTTGATAAATATGTGCTAGCGCGCGCTTTTTGTCATACACGCTCACATAAAATTCCACACGATTACAAGTGCAGAGCAAAATACACTCGCTTATGGCTTCATTATGCGTAATTTCGCGCAAAAAAGGGAGCATTTCACTTTCTTTAATACTAAGCCGCTCTCTCATATCAATTTCTACATTTTTATGAGAAAAACTCACCACCATATATTCCATTTGCACCTTTTCTTCCATTATGTGTAGCCTCCCTTAAAATGTCCGCTCAATCATTTGCGCAAGGATTGCTTGCAGTTTGTCATTTCCCTCATTTTGAATAGCCTCCCTAGCTTTGTTTGCATACATTTTGGCTTCATTAATGCTGCGTGTAATGATATTATGCTTTTGCATTTGGAGGCGTATCCACATTGCTTGTTCTGCGTTCAAACTTATCCCAAAATATGAAAGCAGTTGCGCTTGCTCATTAGCATCTAAACATTCATAAAGATACATATAAGGTAGCGTAGTCTTACCCTCCTTAAAATCGCTCATTGCGGGCTTACCAAGCGTGCTAGCATCTTGTGTAATATCCAACACATCATCAACAATTTGAAAAGCAATGCCCAAATTTTCGCCATAGATTCTATAAATATGCTTATTTAAGCCCTTTAAAATCGCGCCACACTCCGCTGCTGCGACAATAAGCGCAGCTGTTTTATCCGCACACATACGAATATAGCGCTCCTTGTGCGTATGGAAGCTTTGCGATAAGCTCACATCTTCAATCTCTCCAACAGATAGTCTAACCACCGCCGCAGACACGCTTTGCGCCAATCGCACATCTAAGGTGCTTAGCTCATAAAATGCCTTAGAATACAGCACATCGCCTAGCATAATGGCATTTTTATTCCCAAAAGTCGCATTTATAGAATCTTTGCCGCGCCTTGTCATTGCCTCATCGATAACATCATCATGCAAAAGCGAAGCACTTTGTATCATCTCAATGAACGCACACACCCGCAAAGCCTCCTCGCTCATACCACTAATGGCTAATAGCAGCTTGCTACGCAGCATTTTTCCATAACTTAAATGCGTGCAAAGCTGCGTTACTTGCTCATTTTTACATTCTGTAATATATTGCTTAATGTGCGCCTTTATGCGCTCTATGGCAAATGCTATATTCATACTTTGCCCACACTTTCGCTAATCACACTTGCCCCAATGCCCTCAATATAAAGCTTTAAATGCGCCTTTTTATCCGCAAAATTTTTAAAATATATCACCAAATGCGGCTCATCTTTTTGCTCGCTATTTCCCCTGCCAAGCGGTATTTTATAGGCATTACGCTGATAGTCCTCATACAGCACGACTTGATGATTAAACTTATCATAGCGAATATGCAGCACAAGCCCTTTATTTTTAAATAATGTCCAGCGAAATTCTAGTATTTTTTGCACATTGCCCACGCTAATATCCGCCTTATATACCTGCTCTTTTTCAAGCTCTAGGCTTTTTTCCCATACCCACAGCGGCGTAGAAGCCAAAGCAATGGAGCAAAGCAAAAAAATTGCTAAATATCTATAGATTTGTGGATACATTCGCGCGCGCATACTATTCATAATTACTCAATATTTTTGCCATAGAATCCAGTGCGAGATTGTTTTTTGCCTCACTTAACGCCTCTGCAAAGCCCTCATCAAAGCGGTATTCACTAAAGGCAGATTCTATATCAATGCCTTGTTTTTCTAAAATCGCCTCATATATCGCTATGCGCTCTAATAAATGCTCTAATTCTAGCCCTACTAAAGTGGGCGAGGCGTTGCAGATGATTTCTTGCCATTTTTGCAGCGGCGTGCCCTCAAAAAATGCGTCCATTATTCACGCTCCTTTGAAAAATCTCTTGTCGATATAGAATCTAGCCTTGTTAAAACCGCTTGCGCGTGCGCTTGAAGTGATTCGCTTTGTGCTAATAGTGCGCAAGCCTCGCCCATTTCTGCCAATGCAGGAGCAGAAAAAGCAATAATGGAACTCCGCTTCATAAAATGCTCCACACTTAAGGGTGAAAAAAATCTGGCACTCCCGCCTGTAGGCAAAGTATGATTAGGACCTGCCAAATAATCGCCAATAGGCTCGCTTGAATACTGCCCTAAAAAAATCGCCCCCGCGTGCTTAATGAGTGGTAGCACTGCGAAAGCTTCATTACATAAAATCTCCAAATGCTCTGGAGCTAGGGCATTTGCAATATCTATACTTTCTTTAAGGCTGCGTGTATGTATCATCACAGCACGATTTTGAATGCTTTTCTCCGCAATGTGAGCGCGGCTTAGAGTTGGCAAAATATCTTGTATATGAGCCTGCACAGATTCTATAAGTGGCAAATTATCGCTTATTAAAATCGAGCTTGCCATTTCATCATGTTCGGCTTGAGAGAGCAAATCATACGCCACATAGCGCGCATTAGCATCTTTATCCGCAATAATGGCTATTTCGCTAGGACCGGCAATCATATCAATATTTACTTCGCCAAAGACTAACTTTTTTGCACACGCCACAAAAATATTTCCCGGACCTGTGATTACATCTACCTTTGGCACTTCTTTGCAGCCATACGCCATAAGCCCTATGGCGCTTGCCCCGCCTACTTTATAAATTTCTTTAATCCCACATAAATGCAATGCCGCAAGCAGCAAAGAATGCGGCTCATTGTTGGGTGTTGGCGAGCATACGACAATTTCTTTAACACCCGCTACAATCGCAGGAATGGCATTCATTAAAAGCGAGCTAGGATAAGCAGCCTTCCCTCCGGGAATGTATAAGCCCGCGCGCTCCATAGGTGTGAGCTTTGAACCAAGCAGGCTGCCATTTGCCTCACAATCAATCCAACTTTTTTCTTTTTGCTTTTGGTGAAAGGCGTAGATTCTATCATAGGCTACATGCAACGCAGATTTAAGCCCTAAGGGAAGTGCGTTATAGGCTTTAAGGCATTGCTCTTGCGTGATACAAATATCGCTAAACTCACGCGCCTCCCATTTATCAAACTGCGCGATATGAGCTTTAATCGCTGCTAAGCCATTTTCCTGCACAGAATCTAGTATCTCTTGCACTATATTGGAGACATTTTTTATATCCATTTTACCGCGCGCTAGCACTTCTTGAAATGCACATTCAAAGCTAGCCGCTCGCACATCAAGGATTTTCATACCATTCCCCACAATTAAAAATAAAATGAGAATTATATACAGCTACTCTAAACAGAGAATCTACACCGCGCATATTAACGCTCGATGATATAAGGCACGCTATGCACGCCTGTGTTAGCCACTGCTTGCGTGAGTGTGGCTGCGCCTTGCGTATCCATTGGCTTACCTTTAATGTCTGCTTGGTAAAGCTGGGAGAGCATGGCTATATCTTTGGCTTGATTGCCACTTTTGTTTTTAAGCGCATTAGCAGCCTTTAGCATAGAATCTTCGCCCAAAAATCCAACTAGTACCATCTCCACATTTGCCTTTTCTAAGTGCGCTTCAAGCTTTTTAAACTCCTCCCTACAATAAGGACAATTCGCATCTGCGACAATATAGAGCGTCTTGCTACTAGGCTTTTTAGCCTTAAAATGAAAGACTTTTCCGCTCTGGCTTTTAAACACCTCTAGCAATTTGATATCAGTCTTAGCCTTTTGCTTCTCTTGAACTTTCGCATAGAATCCTTGCGCTTTAGATTCTGTATTTTTATCTTGAAAAAAAAGCACTTGCGGTTGAAAAATTACCTTTCCATCGCTTGTGGCAAAAAATGGCACTTCTTGATTTTGCGCCTCTATAACCACCATATCTAAGCCATTACCCAAACTTGTGCTTGAGATGACTTTGCCTATAATATCATTAGCTTTTAGCGTTTTTTGCAACTCCTGCACATCGCTTGCACACAGCGCACATAGCAGCGCCAAAAGCAAAACTACACTTCTCATATACTCTCCTTACATAAAAATGCGCAAATATAAATACACAAAAACCATTATAACCGCTTTTTAAGCAAAAACAAACAAGTTTTATATTTTTTTATAAATATAAAAATCTGCAAATGATGTATTTTGTGGATTTTGCGCATCATAAGGGTAGGCATTGGGGATAGATTCTATAAGCTCCCAGCCGCTAATGTGCGCTGCTATCCATTTACTAAAGGCGCGATGTCGCACATGCGCAGTATGTGGCGCATCAACATTAGAAGCATAAATAATTACAAATTGATGCGAAAAAGCAAATAAATTACGCATATATGCTGCATAGATTCTATCATCAATAAGATGATAAATCACATCAAGTGAAAGGCTTAAATCCGCGCTTGTAAAGGGCATTTGCGCTTGATTTTGTAAAAAATATTCCACTTCATAAAAGGCTTTAGTATTGTCTTGCCTAAACTTCTCCCTAAGCCTTTGTATCACAAAGCTTGATACATCAAGCCCAATGTATTGCGGATATGCGCAGAGGCTTAGCTGATTGCCATCGCCGCAGCCCCATTCTAGCACGCGCGCTATGTTATGCTCCTGCACAAAGGTATTAAGCACGCGCGCCTTAAAATCTGCCAAGTGATTATAACTTCCAGCTCCAGAAGCTCCAATGCCCCCCCCTCCTAGCGTCTTAAACGACTTGTAGCGGATTTCCCAATATTCTTGCACATTAAAAGTTATCTTTTCCCGCAGTAATGGATAATGCTTAAATAAATTTGACAAATATATATCATTGCGCCCTTTAGCATTCTCCACCCACAAAGCCCCAGTGCGCGCAAAGTCAATAAAGCTCTTGTGCATTTTGGCATTATGCTCTACGATATTTATTTTTACATCATTTAATACCGCCATTGCCCAAAACCATAAATCATCACCAAATGGGCAAAGCGACAAAAATAACTCCTGCTTAAAAATATCTCTATACAAACAATGCGGCGGGTATAGCACGCCACCCACGCCAGTTTGGAGATTCAAAAATGATGGCACGCTTTGAATAAAATCCACATCAAGTTCCCATTTTTGATAGGGCAAAATATGATTATATTTGTCAAATGTAATCCTATGCGCGCGGTGGCAGTGGATAAAATGCGCATTTGTCTCATAAGCCACATAAAGCTTTGAAAGCCAGTCTGTGGGATATAAATTATCATCATCAGCACTTACAATTATAGAATCTGCAAAGTCTTTAAGCGCATAAATGAGCTTTTTGTAGCCATAAAGATTGCCTTTGCACCACTTAATTTGCAAACCAAATGCCTTAAAATCTAGCACGCTTTTAGGCAAATCGCCCTCTTTGTTGCAAAACTCATCTTCGCTTAAATATAGCACAATGCCACTTGGCTTTAAATCCTGTACAAAAAGCGTATAAAGCGTGTAGTGTAGTGTGGGAATGCGCGCAGGGTATGAAGTGAGCGATACAATAAGCGGTGCGTGCAAGATATGCGCACAATCTCCACAATCCTCACCTGTGCGCAAAAATGCGGCTATCTTTTCATCAAAAATAGCTTGCTCTCTGCCTAAATCCGCCCCATTTGCCATTCCACTTTAGCCCTGTATAGAATCTAGATTCTATAACTTCTAATATCTCTTCACCGGATAAGGGTCGCGGCTATCTACCGTGGCGCGCTGATGCCAGTATGGGTATGGCAGCTTTGTTTGACTTGCCTTATCTAGTGCCTCTATATGCTTAGAATCTAGCGTTATACTCGCAGCTTTGAGGTTTGCGTCAAGCTGCATAGTGTTTCGCGCGCCAATGACTAGGCTAGACACGCTAGGGCGGCTTAGCACCCATGCTAGCGAGATTTGCGCGATGCTATGCCCAGTATCACGCGAAATAGATTCTAACACATCGGTGATGTCATAAAGCTTCTCCATATCCACGTCCCACGCGCCATCAGTGCTAAGGCGAGAGCCCTCCACATCGCGTTTAGTGCGCGTGATTTTGCCGCTTAGCATCGAGCCACTTAGTGGGCTCCACACAAGTGTCCCCACGCCCTCTTCCACACCCAGCGGCATTAGCTCATTTTCAAACTCACGCGCAGCAAGCGAATAATACGCCTGATGCACGCTAGGACGCAGCAGATTATACTTATCCGCCACGCTTAGCATTTTCATCAAATGCCACGCAGAGTAGTTACTCACGCCAAAATAGCGGATTTTCCCCGCTTTCACAAGCTCATTTAGCGCGCTTAGAGCCTCAATATGCGGCGTTTTCGCATCATAGCAGTGCAGATGATACAAGTCAATGTAGTCAATCTGCAGCCTTTTCAACGAAGCCTCCACGCTCCTTACAATCTTAGCGCGCGAAGTGCCGATGTCATTTGGATTATCACTCATCCACATGCCAGTCTTTGTGCTGATGAAATACTCGCTCCTTTTGTAGTCCTTAAGCGCCTCGCCAAGCACAATCTCCGCGTCGCCAAGCGAATAGCAATCCGCCGTATCAAAGGCATTAAAGCCAGAATCTATGCTAAGTTTGATTAGCTCCTTTGCCTCGAAAACCTGCGTTTGCCCCCATTTCCTAAATAGCTCCGTGCTACCTGCAAAAGTCGCTGTGCCTAACATCATGCAGGGTATCATCTCCCCGCTACTGCCTAGTTGTCGATATTTCATACGCTCTCCTTTTATGAAAATTTAAAGATTTATAGAAGGCTACCAAATTATGAGTAAATTAATACGCCATATTTAAGTAAATTTATTGATTACTTCAACCACCCTTTGCACCTCACAATCACTCATCACAGGGCTTACAGGGAGCGAAAGCACTTCATTATGAATGCGTTCGGTAATGGGCAAATGTAAATGATTATACTCCTTACAGGCTTGCTGTTTGTGCGGCGGGATAGGATAGTGTATGAGCGTTTCAATGCCATTTTGGGCTAAATATGTTTGCAATTTTGCCCTTTGCGCGCAGCGGATAACAAATAAATGCCACACATGCGCGTGTTTGTCCTCACATTTAGGCAAAATAATCAAGCTAGATTCTATATTTTCACAATAAAAGCGTGCAATTTCCCTGCGCCGCTCATTATCGGCATCAAGCTTTTTAAGCTTAATATTTAAAAATGCCGCTTGCAGCTCATCAAGCCTTGAATTGCAGCCTTTGTAAATATTCTCATATTTTTTATGCGAGCCATAATTGCCTAAAGCGCGGATTTTCTCTATAAGCGCATAATCATTACTCACCACACAACCGCCATCACCTAGTGCGCCTAAATTTTTACCCGGATAAAATGAAAACGCGCCTACATCGCCTAGTGTGCCTACTCTTTTGCCCTGATATATCGCTCCATGCGCCTGTGCGCAATCCTCAATAATAAATAATTTATAGCGAGAGGCTAAATCCCACACTTTTTGCATATCCACAGCCTGCCCATAGAGATGCACCACCATAATCGCGCGCGTTTTGGGCGTGATAGCAGATTCTATCAAATCCACATCGATATTATAATTTGTTATATTTGGCTCGACAAACACAGGCACGCAGCCGCACGCCCAAATGGCAAGCATCGAGGCGATGTAGGTATTTGCTGGCACGATAATTTCATCACCAGGCTTTAAATCTAGCCCTAAAATAGCTAATTTTAGCGCATCTAAGCCATTAGCGCAGCCCACACTCGCATTTACGCCACAATACGCACTAAAAGCCTGCTCAAAGCGCTTATTATGCTCGCCTAGCACATATCTGCCACTTTTTAAAATATCATCTATTTCAGAATCTAGCTCGCCCCTAAATCGCTCATTCACTTTGGCTAAGTCTAAAAACGCTATCATATTTTATCCATCGATTTTCAAAACAGCTAAAAACGCTTCTTGAGGTAGCTCAACTTTGCCTATGGCTTTAAGACGCTTCTTGCCCTCTTTTTGCTTCTCTAACAATTTGCGCTTGCGTGTAATGTCGCCGCCATAGCACTTTGCAGTTACATTTTTCCCCATAGATTTCACACTTTCTCTAGCAATGATTTTATTCCCCACACTTGCTTGGATAGCCACTTCAAACAGCTGACGCGGCACAAGCTCTTTCATACTTTCAACCAACGCCCTGCCCTTCTCATAGCTTTTTGATTTATCCACGATAATTGAGAGCGCATCGACAATCTCGCCTGCTACGCGTATATCAAGCCGCACCAAATCCCCCTCTCTAGATTCTATAGGCTCATAATCAAAGCTCGCATAGCCTTTCGTGCAGGATTTGAGCTTATCATAAAAATCCATAACAATTTCATTGCTAGGCAGCGCATACACAAGCATTACACGCGATTGTGTGAGGTATTCCATTTTTTCCTGCACGCCGCGCCGATTGGCTAATAAAGTAATGATATTGCCCAAATATTCGCTAGGCGTGATAATGCTCGCACGCACATAAGGTTCTTTAATGGATTCTATCTTTTGGATTTCTGGCAGCTCGCTAGGATTTTGCACTAAGATTTTTGTGCCATCAGTGAGATACACTTCATACACCACTGTGGGCGCAGTGGCGATGAGATTAAGTCCAAACTCACGCTCTAAGCGCTCTTTAACCACCTCCATATGTAAAAGTCCCAAAAATCCCACACGAAAGCCAAAGCCTAAAGCTATGCTTGTCTCTGGCTCAAAATTCAGCGCAGAATCATTAAGTTTTAACTTATTAAGCGCATCTCGCAGCTCCTCAAATTTATCTGTTTCAATAGGATAAATGCCTGCAAATACAAAAGGCTTTGCTGGGCGAAACCCCTCAATAGGCTCACTGGTAGGATTTTTCGCGCTTGTAATAGTATCTCCCACTGCCATATCTGTGAGCGTTTTTAATCCTAGTGAGATAATGCCAATCTCGCCGCACGCTATGCTCTGCGTTGGGATTTTCTGCACAGGGTGGGGATAATATAGCGCTAGCACCTCATATTTTTTCCCACTGCTCATCACCTGCACTTCCTCTCCCACGCGCAAACTTCCATCTTTAAGCCGCACAAGGGCTAAAGCGCCCAAATAATTATCAAACCACGAATCATAAATTAAAGCCTTTGTTGGAGCGTGTGGGTCTCCGCTGGGCGCTGGAATTTTCTCAATGATAGATTCTATAAGCGCTTGTATGCCCACGCCACTTTTGGCACTCACCTGCAAAGCTTCTGTGCAATCTAGCCCGATAGTAGATTCTATATCCTCCATTACACGCAGCGGCTGGGCTGCTGGGAGGTCGATTTTATTAATCACAGGGAGGATTTCAAGATTATTTTCCATAGCAATATACACATTTGCAATAGTTTGCGCCTCCACGCCCTGACTTGCATCAACCACAAGTAGCGCGCCTTCGCATGAACTCAAAGAGCGCGAAACCTCATAGCTAAAATCCACATGCCCGGGTGTATCAATGAGATTAAGGATATAATCCTGCCCTTTATAATGATAATTTAATCGCACCGATTGGGCTTTAATGGTAATCCCCCGCTCCTTTTCAATATCCATAGTATCCATAATCTGCGCTCTCATTTCGCGCTCACTCACCGCGCCGCACTCTTGAATAAGCCTATCTGCGAGTGTGGATTTACCATGGTCGATGTGCGCGATGATTGAAAAATTACGAATAAAAGCTTGGGGATTGTCTGCCATTATTATGCTCCATTTACAGAATCTATGCCTAAGGCGGTATTGTAGCACAAATGTATTTATAAGCAGGACTAGCCTACAAGGCTAGATTCTATTCATACCTTTTGACTACGCTTATGCGCTGGATTTAAAATATGCGCATAGCGGGGGAGTTGTGAAAGATTACCCATAAGCCCGCCAGAGTGGATAAACACAAGCTTATAGCCCTTGAAAGCGTGCAAATGCTGCCGCAGCATATAAAATCCCACGCTATCATAGATAATATCACAGCGCACATTATGGCTTTTAAGATAGCTTTGCATATCCCATATCGCAATTTTGGGCTTAGCGAAGATAAAGGGAGATTCTAAAATAATGGGTGCGGATACATTATGGCTATCAAACAAAGCGCACAAATCCGCTTTAGCGCAGTTAAGTGCTACTAGACTTGCTTGCGGATAGAGTAAATCTAAAGCCTTTTTAAGTGCCACCACTCCCACACCGCTGCCACTTGTGTAAAAAATAATCACCCCACTTCCCCTGCCCTGCTTTTCTATACTTTGCTTTAATTCGCACGCTAAGGCGCGCATACCATAATATGCCATTTGCACATCGCCACCTTGAGGAATAAAAAGTGTCTTAGGCGTAAGCAAAGAGTGCGCATAAGATTTTAAATGCTCCACACTGCTACCCACAGGCAAAGTATGCGCGCGCATACCGCATTTAAGGGCAAAGGCTAGATTGCCTTTGGGCGCAAAAGTAGCTTTGGGCATCACATAATGAAATGTCGCGCCCTTAATGTGCGCAAGATAGGCTAAAGACGCCATTGCATTAGACTGATTGCCGCCATAGCTTAGCCAAATGTTTTGGTGGTATTGATTTTGCAGGAGTGCGGCGAATTTGCGCGCTTTGTTGCCATTACAATAGGGATGGATTAAATCATCGCGTTTAAGTAAAAAGGGATAATCAAAAAGCAGCCTAGATTCTATAATAGAGCGCGAGAAATCAAGCATTAGCCTATTTGCCTAGGCAAAATGTGCCAAAAAGCCTATCAAGCAACTCTGTATGCTCATAAGGGCGAGTGAGCGCGCTGATAGATTCTATACAATCTTGTATGTGAAATGCCTGTAGCTCAATCCAACTCTGTATGCAATCATCTTTAAGCCCAGCAATAACCTTATTTATAGAATCTAGCGCATTTTTTAGACACTCAAGCTGATAGCTTGATGTAAGAATAATGCTATCACTCCCGCTATTTGCGCTCACAATTGGTTCAATAACTTTTAAAATATCGCGCGCGCCATTATGCTTAATGCTTGTGCGTAATATAGGCGCATTAAACTTTGCAAAAATGCTTTCATTATGTGTCGCGCCCATATCGCTTTTATTTAAAATAATCACAATATGCTTATTTTCTCTAGCATTTTGCTCTAATATATCCATAATCGCGCTATCTTTTTCATCAAAATGCTGTGAATTATCAAACACAGCCAAAATAATATCACTGCGTGACACGGCTTCCTTTGCCTTTGTGATGCCAATGCGCTCAATGCTATCATCACTTTGGCGAATGCCCGCTGTATCCACCACGCGCACCAAAGCACTACCAATGCACAATGTCTCCTCAATGGTATCGCGCGTCGTCCCCTCTATATCGCTCACAATAGCACGCTCATACATTAAAAGCGCATTAAGCAAAGAGCTTTTGCCCACATTTGGCTTGCCTATAATGCTTAAAGTATAGCCATTAATCACCCCTTGTCGTGCTATTGATGCGCTATAAACTTGCTCTAATTTCTGCTTTATTTTCCCTAAAGTCGTGTGTATAAAATGAGTAGTATCGCCCACTTCATCACCATAATCAATGCTCGCCTCCATATAAGCTAGCACCAAAAGCAAGCTTTCACGCACCTCCTCTACAAAAGTGCTTAGCTCTCCGCTAAGTTGGCGCATAAGCATTTTATTTGCCTCAAGGCTTTGAGATTGTATGAGTCCGGCTATGGCTTGAATTTGTGCTAAATCTAATCGCCCACCCAAAAAAGCGCGCTTGCTAAATTCGCCTGCTTGAGCCATTCTCGCGCCTAAATTGATGCACAGCTCCACAATCGCTCTAGCACTCACAATCCCGCCATGGCACTGCACTTCACACACATCTTGCGTCGTGTAGCTGTGAGGCTTTGGGAAATAAAGCACTATGGCTTCATCAATGGCTACTCCCTCTCTATCATAAATCCGGCATAAATGCGCATAACGAGGCAATAATTGATTTTTTTTTGTGAGTAAAAGTGTAATTTCATAAGCGCGCGCACCACTTAAGCGCACAATGCTAATAGCGCCTATGCCTATGGGAGTAGCAATAGCGACAATAGTGCTATCGTCTAAAGTCGTTGATGATGATGTATTTCTCATCTGCTTCATTTTGTCGCACGGATACATATTTCTCTGGGAACATCTCGCGCAATTTAGTTAAAGCAATATACACCAAAATCCCATCGAGTGCTTTTGTCTGTGCCTTGCCATTAAGCTTAATCAAACGTGCAATATCTTTAAGATACACATCTATCATCTCTTCTTGATTTTTTAAAAATTCAGCAATTTCTAGCCGCAAAGAATAGCCATATTTAGGATTAATCCAATTAAATAGTAAGTATGAGAGCGCCTTATACCGATAGCCCCTCTCACCGATGAGCAGCGCGCAATCGCGTCCATCAATGTAAATATAAAGTGTATTGTCCTCCAGCATACGCACTTCAAATTTATCAATATCAAAAGGTAAAAGTTTAAACAAAGATTCTAACTCTGTGCGTATTTGCTTGATATTTGCCTCATCGTCTCGATTATAATTATCCCAAGAATTTTGCTCTCCCCAAATCTTTTGCGGCTTTGGCATAAAATTTTGAGAATCTTCATCTATCTCCTCTATCTCTAGCGCTTGCTTTGGCAGATAAGTTTCTCTTTTTGCACTTTCTTTACGGTGTGCGCTCTTATGCTTAGTATCGACAATAATAATAGCATCTTTCTTACCCAGTCCTAAAAAGCCATTTGTGGGATTTTGCACAATTTCATATTCCAAATCTGCCACAGAGCAATTAAGCTCTGTTGAAGCCTTAATGAGGGCTGCCTCTAAAGTTTTTTCTACAATTTTTTTCATTTTATCCCCTTTTTATTTGACTTATTTTTGTGGTGCAATGCCTCATGCTCGGCTATCTCCTTTGCTTTTTTATTTGCCATAACTCTATTAATAATGATTTGCTGGATAATAGAGAATATATTATTCACTGTCCAATACAGCACAAGCCCCGCCGGGAAAGGAAAAACAATAAAAAATATCGCAAAAATAAGTGGCAGCATCTTGAAAACTTTCTCTTGCATAGGGTCTGTGAAATTTGCAGGCGTGAGCTTTTGAGAAACATACATACTCACCCCCATAAGCACAGGCAGCACAAAATAGGGGTCAATAGCTGATAAATCATCAATCCACGCTATCCACGCAGCACTTTTAAGCTCCACTGCATTATGCAACACACGATAAATAGCAAAAAATACAGGGATTTGCAAAATAAGTGGCAAGCAGCCGCCAATGGGATTTGCCCCATGTTTTTTATACAATTCCATCATGTGCATTTGCAGCTTTTGCGGGTCGCTTTTATAGCGCGTTTGCAGCTCTTTCATTTTTGGGGCTAAATCTTTGAGCTTTTGCATAGAGACCATACCTCTATAAGTGAGCGGATAAAGCACAATACGCACAATAAGCGTTAAAAGCACGATTGCCCAACCCCAATTCCCGCACAAATCATACAAATACGCAAGCAGTAAAAAAAGCGGCTTAGCAAAAAACGAAATGCGCCCATACTCCACCGCATCGGTAAGCGTCTCATCAATTTGTTGCAGCTGCCTATAATCTTTTGGACCTATGTAGCCTGAAAACTCTGCTTGATTAGAAAAACGCACATAAGGCATAGGATTATGTGCATTATCGCCGCTTACCACTACATACAAGGGCGTCTTAGCAAAAAATAAACTCGTATAATATCTATCCACACTCGCCACAAAGCTAGAACTACGCATATCTTGAGCATTTTTAGCCAAATAATCACTGCTCGCATCGCCATCTTCAATTTTAGTCAAAACCCCATCTGTGCTATTGCGCGTAATCACACCTCGAAACGCGTAAGTATCACTATCCGCGCTTGGGCGCATACCATTACTCACAAAATATTCAATATCAGGCTTACTTAGCGTAATGCGCACATCATAGGATAAATTAGGATAAATGGTGATGTATTTTGTCAAAATTACTTCACCTAGATTCTGTGTGAGGACTAATTCTGCTGGGCTATCTTTAATCCCAATATGCGCTTTGCTCGCAGTGTATGGAGTTTCAAATGCCTTTTGATTAATGCTTGCATTGCTAAAGCGCACTTCCATAGTGCGCAGTTGAGAATCTCCAAAAAGCGCGAGTTTATCGATATTTGGCTTATGGGCTGTGCGTATGCCAAACGCACTAGCTATCATACTCCAAAGACTTGTTTGCTCATTGCGCGTGAATTTCTCATCTTTAAGATAAACTTGCTTAATCCTGCCTAGCGCATCAATCTCCATTTCAAATTCGCTAGATTCTATATGTGCGATGACTTGTTGCTTTAAGGATTGCGGTATTGATGTCTGCGCACTTTGTGTAGTTTGGGCAGATGTTTGGGTGCTTGATTGAGCAGCTGGTGAGTTGGGTGCAGATTCTATATGGGCAGATTCTATATTTTGGGGAGCATTTTGTTTAGAATCTAGCGTTTGAGTATTTGTATTTTGCGCGCTTTTTTGCGGTGTTTGTGGGACAAAATAGGCATAAATAGCAAAAAAAGCAATGGATAAACCTATGGCAACCAGCACGCGCGTAAGAGATATACCGCTATCTTGTTCATTTGGACGATACATATTTGGCCTTTTAAAAGAGTGATTTGATGATATAAACTCGCATGGTGTAAGTTTTGTCAAAAGGTGAAATTATATCTAAAAAATTTACATTTGTAGAGGGGACAAGCCAATATTTCACGCTTTTTGGCTCAAATACAATGTTTTTAAGTTTCAATCTCACTAATGGATAGGCAATCCCTCCTGCAAAAAGCTGATTGCAGCGCAGGATTCTATACATTATCTTAAACACCGCAAGCAAAGGGTTTTCAAACTGCAAAAGCCACAGCGCATACATCGAGCAGCTCGGATAATACCGACATGCGCCCATAGTAAGCGGAGATAAAAACTTTTGATAAAATCTCACAAGCCCAATGAGTGATATTCTTATGATTTGCACAGCCCTGCCCTTTTGGTAAAATCCCTCTTTTTTATAGAATCTGGCTTTGTTGCAAAATCTATTTTCTTTTTAGATTCTATGTGCTTTGCAGATTCTGTATGATTTATAGAATCTGCGCCTTTTGCAGATGTGCTTTTTATAGAATCTTTTGCAGAGTTTTTATGGCGCGAGGATATTTTTAACTGCTTAAAAGCAAAGAGTAAATCTGCTTTGAGTGTGGCAAAATCAACTGATGTAATGCCCTGCCTTGCGACAATCACAAACAAAAAGCCCACATAATGCTGCTCATAAACAATAGCCCTTAGCCGCCGCTTGATGAGATTGCGCATGTGGGCTTTGCCTATTTTTTTAGAAATACTTAATCCCAAATATACGCGCGCTTGACGGGCTAAAATGACTTGCAAAATCTTTGGTGAATTGGGATAAGTATGTGTCTGAAGTGCGTAAAGGGCAAAATTTTTATGAAAAAATCGCCGAGCATTTTTATAAACAAAGTCAAATTCTGCTTTATTTTTGAGAGAATCTAACTTCACCAAATTACTATCTACCCCCTAGTCATATCCGCTCTTGCGCAGATTCTATACAGAAAGCCTCTTGCGCCCTTTTGCCCTCCTAGCATTAATCACGCGGCGACCATTTTTAGTTTTCATTCTCGCTCGAAATCCATGCGTGCGCTTCCTTGGTGTGTTGTGTGGTTGATAAGTCCTTTTCATGAATAGCTACCTTAAAAATTAAAATAAAGTCCGCGATTATGCCGCTTTTTTACTTAAAAAGAGGTTATTTAGGCTTAAAATCTTTGCTAATCTCAAGGATTTTAAGCAAATCTTGATTTGCCTTTGTTATCACTCGAAATTCTACGCGCCTTGATTTTTCATCATCATTTAAAGGCTTAGCAAAGGATAATCCATTAGCGCGAAATACCTTAATAAGCCACTCCTTTTGCCCATCAATACTTTTTAGATTAAAGCAATATTTTAGCACCTCCAAAGCGCGCGCTTGAGAGAGTTCAGCATTGCCAAGATAGCGCTCTTCAAGCGTATGAGCAGAAAACCAACTTTGCGAAGTATGCCCTTCTATGCGTATCTCCTCGATATTGTCTTGAAATTTTGGCAGCGATAAAATCCGCACATAGCGCGGAAAAAAATCATCTAAAATATCTTTAAATCGCTTCTTAACCTGCTTTGCGCCTGTGTCAAACAATACTTCTGGTTCATTAAATCTAATCGTATTATCCTCATCAATTTGCGCGTCCCACTTTTTTAAATCTCCGCTAAATTCCTTAAGTAGCGCTTCATACAGCTCCTGCTGCAAATTAGAATAATTCTGCGCAATCTCGCTCATCGCTTCATTAAGGGCTAAGAGCTTTTCATTCTGCCTTTTTAAATCCTCTTGCGTTTCTTGCGTGATAAGCATAAAAGACACCATAATGAGCAGAAAAATCATCATAATCCCTGCCATCATATCCGAAATGCTAATCCATTGATTATGTTTCATATGCTCCCTTTATGTATTGCGGCTAGATTCTATAAATACCTCACTTGCCTACTGCGCGTTAGATTCTATCATCTTGAGCCGATGATTTCACGCACACGACGCAAAAACCATTCATAATTTTCCTTAAAATTCTCCATACTCGCGCTTAAAGATTCATCAAGCGAACTAAAAGTGCTTCTAATCTCGCTCTGCAAGGATTTATTGCCATTAATATTTTCATTTAAAATATTTTGCACATTGCGATATAGCTCGATGAGTTGCACGCTGTTGTGCTGAATTTGCGCATTAAGATTGCCTAGATGTGCAAGCAAATTATGCTGCAAATCGCCAAACTCCTTAATCACCTGTGCGCCCATATCTTTGGGAATGGCTACAGAATCTTTAGTGAGTTTTTGCATAATTTTTAAATACTCGCTTGCAATTTTCTTTAAAAAGTGATTGACTTGCTCATATTGCGCATTAAGATTGCTATCTGTCTTAGTGGCTAGCTCATTTAGGCTATCAAGGCGCGCTTTAATGAGCTCTTGCTCCTTATTCATTACAGAATCCATACTCGCGCTTAAGGTTGAGAGATACATATCTTGCATATTTTTTATGCCCTTTGCCATATCTTGCATAATGATTTCATTATGAGAATTTAAGCGCACAAGGCTAGATTCTAAACTTTCTAAAATAGCGGTGTGATTTGTGGCGATATGCTCCCTTAAGCGCGCAAATTCTGCGGCTTGGTGCGTGCTAGATTCTAAGTTTTTAGCAATATTTTTCTCTAACTCGCGGCTTAGGATTTCAATATGCGTATTCGCACTTTGAGCAAGCTGCTTAAACACTTCATCACTTCTTTGCGCTAAATCCTCATACTGCGCACGCACAAGCGCATTATTATTACTTAGAATCTGCGTAACACCCTCTTGAGATTCTTTCATATGCGTTTCTACAAATCGCCTAAAAAGGCTCATATTCTCACTTGAATGCTCTTGAAGTTGGTTGAAATAAGATTCTATCTCGCCCTTTAAAGCCTCTGTATGCTGTGCTGCGCTCTCCTCTAGCGTGCTAAAGCCATAAGTGGCTTTTTTAAAAAACTTATCCATATCGCCCAAACACTCGCGCGCATTGCTGCCTAATGTCGCTACTTCGCTCAGTTGAGCCTGCAGCAGCTCACCTTTTGCTTTCATATCATTAATTACGCTTAGTGTTTTTTCATAAAACTCCATAGCGCTGCTATTTTGCGCCACTATAGAATCTAGCGTGACTTGCGTTTTACCCATAGCCTCGGCACTCTCTTGCATGGCGTGTTGTGTTTGAGTAAGGAGCGCTTGGCTTTGCTCAATGCTTTGTTTATAATGCTCCTGCCAAGTGAGCAGCTTGCCCACAGCGTTATTTAATTCTTTAAAATTATCGCCAAATTGATTTTGTAAGTTATGGTTAAAATCCCTTATCACCAGCTCAAGCGCGGCAATTAGTTCTTTAGACGCGCCAGAGGCTAGCTGCTTAATGGCTTCTTGCAGTGATGTATCGATATTTTTTAGGCTTGTTTCTAAAAGCGCATTGGTAGTGGTATTAATCTGCTGCATATCCGCCTTTGTGGGCAGCGCGGCTAAGTGAGCGCAAGTCTTATGAGATAACTCATTTATATCTTTGAGATAGCCTAGATTCTGTGCTTGGTGTAAAATATAATCTATATTCATATCTTGCGCGCTTTTTACGCCCTTTGCCCGCTGCACGATAGAGAGCGCTATGGCTAGCCCCATACCCACAATCGAAGTGTAAAAGGCAGTTTTTAAGCCATTAAGCAATAAAGGCACAGAATCTTGCAAAGCAAGCGTATCAAACCCCATAAGCCCCACAAAAATGCCCACAAATGTCCCAAGCACCCCCGTGCTCATAATAATAGCCTTAAAGTCCTTATGCATAGGCTCGCCAAAAGTCTTAAAATCCCACACAAACAGCCCTACCATCACAATAGTAAAGCAAATATTAATGAGCCAATTTAACTCTTGCATACATACTCCTTAAGTTTATAGAATCTACTTCTGCTCTGTGATAACATACACATCACTTACACCCTTATCGCGTAGCATAGTAGTGATTTCAAGGAAATATTCCAAATCACTCTCCCTATCGCCACGGATAATCACTTGCATATTTTTATCAAACCCACTCACCTGCTCCCTTAACTCCTCTAAACTCAAAGATTTATCATCAAGGAAAAGCTGCCCTTGCTTATCAATTGTAATGCTATGCGTGTCCTTTTTATCGGCATTTTGCCCTTGTGATTCTTCAAGGCGCGGCACATCTACTTGGATTCTGCTTTGCACTACAAATGACGCGCTAGTTAGCACAATAACTAATAGCACGAGCATAATATCAATAAATGGAATAAGATTTAAAGAATCTATTTTTTTCATACATCATACCTTGTGGGCGACTTTGGCAGGGGATTATGCGCAATATCCCATAAAGAGAGTAGCTCCTCTGCACGCCGCAACAAAAAATTATAAAAAATAATAGAGGGTATAGCCACAACAAGCCCTGCAGCAGTAGCCTTAAGCGCTAGAGCTAATCCTGCCATAATACTTTGAGTATCTACAAGCGAGTTTGAGCCAATCTCCACAAAAGTTACCATAATCCCAAACACCGTGCCTAAAAGCCCAATATAAGGAGCATTTGAACCAATAGTAGCAATGAGCGTTAAGCGCTTATGCAGCACAAGCTCTAAAATGCGCTTATCATTAAAATCTTTAAGATTAATATGCCTATACACCCACCATCGCTCAAGTGCTACACCAAGCACTACGATGCTTAAAAATAATAAAAACCCAAGCACCCCATAATCTACCATTTCTCTCATCATTACTCCTTGTGCAGATTCTATCATGTCCGCGCTGTTGAGCTAAAGCTCCGCGTGGTCTTACAAATGGCGGCAAATCCGCACATTTGCGCCTAAAGTATAAAGCTATAATCTGCCTACGCAGCTTATCAACTTGTTTTTTAAGGTTTAGATTCTATCATACTACGCTGTTGATTGCGTAGTATAAGCGCGAGTTAAGGGCTAGATTCTATAATCATAACTTTTTGCCATAATCTTTCATATTCGCCCTAGCCTCACGCTCAAGCATTTTTTTCTTTATACTCTCTCGCTTATCATGCAGCTTTTTCCCACGCGCAAGCGCAATGCAAAGTTTGATTTTATTTTTTTGATTAAAATAAATGTTTAATGGCACAATGCTTAATGATTCTTTACTCACACTCCCAAAAAGCCTATCAAGCTGCTTTCTGTGCAATAATAGCTTCCTCTCTCGCCGCTCATTGGGCTTAAAATGCGCAAAAGTAGTCTCTAAAAATGAAATATGCGCATTAAATAAAAACGCCTCCCCGCGCATAATTTTCACAAAGCTATCTTTGAGATTTACTCGCCCAGCGCGGATACTTTTTACCTCACTGCCTAGCAGCACAATGCCTGCCTCTAAGCTCTCTAAAATCTCATAATCAAAATATGCCTTTTTATTTTTGGCAATTATCCTACTTTGCATACGCTTCCTTTATGCCTTTTTAAGCCTAAAAAAGCTGCTGCCGCTACCACTAAAATACCACTCCTGCCCTAAATTGCGCGCCACATCTAAAAGTGCAGGATACGCCTTGAGCGCGCTTAAAAATAAATCATTCATCTCCGCTCTATCTTTGTGCTGCTCTAATAAAGCCTTGCTTGAGAGTTTAAACCAATCTTTAACAGGCTCGCTATATGCGCGTTTGTTAGCCTTTATAGAATCTGCATAATATTGATAGACTTTTTTAGTATCGCAAAATACACTAGGTGTGTAAATCTCATAATCTAAGCTCGTTTCATTTGCAGATTCTGTATTTGTAGATTCTATAATCTCCCCTCGTCCACGCACATTCGCACTCTGCACGCCACTTGCAAAAAACGCCACATCTGCGCCAACGCCTTTGGCTATATCTAAAAGCGCATTTTGCGTTAAACCCAGTGATAAAAATGTATTTATAGCTTTTAAAAACGCGCCTGCATTGCCGCTACCACCGCCTAGCCCAGCACCTTTTGGAATACGCTTTAACACCTCTACTTTTATAGAATCTAAAGCCTTTGTGGGCTTATTGTGCTTGTGCAGATAATGTTCAAGCGCGCATTTAGCCTTATAAATGAGATTATCCTCTAGCGCGCAGCCAAAATCGCCTTTGAGTGCAAAGGCATTACTTGTTGAAATATACATCTCATCATATAGCCCACCTTGCGCCAAAACAAAGCGCGATTGCAGTTGATGAAAGCCCGCCTGAAAACCAATAATCTTTAAAAAAATATTAAGTTTTGGATAAATGAGTATGTGCATAGTAAGCCTAGCTTTTTTTGGCTTTTAAGAGGGATTTAAGCGTGCTAAGATTATCCAAAGGCACATTTTGGCAAGCTTGTTTATTTTGCGAGCTAATGGCTTCTTTAAGCTCACCGCGCAAAATCACACAAGATGCGGGCGCAGAAAATCCAAGCCGCACGCTGCCTTTGTCAATAGAGATAATGCGTATCTCAATATCATCGCCTATTATCACGCTATCATCTTGCTTTCTTGAAAGTATTAACATAATGCTATCCTGTTAAGAATGTAATCTATGCTGCCATCTGCAAAAACCTCAATTATAGAGAAAAAATCCTCAAAACAAACTATATATTTGCCCTTTTGTATGTTTTTTAGCGTAATTTTTTTGCCCTGAAATATATCGCTCGCTAATGTCGCACTAATTTGCGGTGATAGAGCTTGTATTTGCGCAAATGTGAGTTTTGTAAAAGGCAAATAATCTAGCGGATTTAAGATTCTAATCCCCTCATTTTGGCTCACACTCATTTCCCCTTCACTCACACGTTCCAAACTTGAAAGCGCGCCATGCACTTGAAGCTTATGAGCTATCATCTCCCCAATGCTACGCACATACGCGCCCTCACTCACGCTCACTTCAAAATGGATAAAAGGGTGAGTGAAAGATAAAAGTTCTATGTCAAAAATCTCCATTTGCACTTGTGCTAAATGCACTGCCCTCCCCTCACGCGCAAGCTCATAGGCGCGCTTGCCGCCAATGTGTTTAGCACTAAAAATAGGCGGCGTGTAAGTAATACGCCCGCACATAGAATCTAGCACATCTTTAATCTCCTGCACATCACGCTCCTGCACGAGGCTTATAGATTCTATACGCTCAATATCAAGGCTAGCAGATTTTGCGCCAAGCCACAGCGTAGCCCTGTATGTTTTGGGAGTTTTTAGCAAATATGGAAAAAGTCTCGTATAGCTGCCAAAGCCCACCACAAGCACGCCTCTAGCAAATGGGTCAAGCGTGCCAAGATAGCCTGCTTTTTTTATGTTAAATTGCCTTTTTAATGATGAAAGATAAGCATTTGAGCTTATAAAAGGTGGCTTATATGTAGCCACAAGTAACGCATTGCGCATATTTATCCCCAAAAATTACAGAATCTAAAAATTACATTATTCTTACATTGTATGATTATAACATTTAAGAGCAAAGGCTCTTTTGCAAGGAGGACAAATGCCTAAAGAAGTCTATCTCAAGGATAATACCCTAATCACCTCTAAGACAGATTTAAAAGGACATATCACTTATGGTAATGCTGATTTTGCCTGCTTTAGCGGCTTTAGCGAAGAGGAGTTTCTAGGGCAGCCGCATAATCTTATCCGCCACCCTGATATGCCGCATATTGCTTTTAAAGTCTTGTGGGATAATATACAGCATGGCAGGGAGTTTTTTGGCTTTGTGAAAAATCTCTCAAAGCAGAAAAATATTTATTGGGTGTTTGCTAATATCACGCCCTCTTTTGATGAGCATAATCATATCATTGGCTATTATTCTGTGCGTCGCCGCCCTAGCAAGGAGGGAGTGGCGTTTATGAGTGATTTATACGCTAAACTTAGAGCCGCAGAGGCACAAGGGGGTATGCACGCTTCTTTGGAGCTACTCACACATATTTTGCAAGAAGCGCATACTTCATATGATGAGTTAGTCATTGAGTTGCAAAATACCGCGCTCACAAAGGGTTATCATCAATAATTTTAAGCGCATAGCCTAATGTGGGCAAAAGCTCTCTTATAATTATTGCAATGCCTGCAAATGCCCATTGTGTATGGTTTTTATCTCATCGCACAGGCTTTGTGCCACAAACGCATCGTGGGTGATAAGCAAAATGCTGCGTTTAGAATCTGCACTACTCTCTTTGCTCCAGCGCTTTAAAAAATCTATCACTTCAAGGCATAGCTCATAATCTAGCCCTGAGGTGCTTTCATCAAGGATTAATAATTGCGGATTGACAAGCAGGGCGCGTATGAGGCAGATTCGCTGTGCTTGCCCGCCTGAAATCATCGCCACATTTTTATGCAGCACATCTTTTGAAAGTCCAAAAATTTCAAGCAATTCATAAAGGTGCGCCTTGCTTTGTGAGCGGTATTTTTGCAAATATATAAGCGGCTCGATGAGATTTTCATAGCAGCTAAAGTAAGGATTAAGGCTGCCCAAACTATCTTGAAATAGAATCTGCACTTGGGAGTAAAATGCCCTCCGCGCGCTTAGAGAGCGGAGATTAAGCGTTTTTCCATTAAAGCGCACTTCGCCCTTAGCTCTATGCTCATCAACACTAGGTCGCAAAAGTCCGCAAGCAATTTGAGCAAGCGTACTTTTCCCGCTACCGCTAGGTCCCATAATGGCAAGATTTGTGCCAGATTCTAAAGTAAAATTTATATGCCTTAATACCTCCTTTTTATGACTTCTAAAAAGCCGATAGGAGCGATAAGCATAAGATACATTGATAAAATCTAGCATGAAAGCTCCTTATTTAGAATCTGCTGCAAATAGCGCGTGGTTTGCGTGCGCGGGGTGTAGGTGGATTCTATATTTTGCAAATCTTGCGAATTTCTCTCCTGTAAGTCTTTCTCGTGCGAATGGGCATAAAGCCTATTATGAGCAATGCTTATAGATTCTATAATAGCGCCCTCATCAATCACATACACGCGCTGCGCGTAATGCGCAATGATTTGTAGATTATGCGTGATGAGCAAAATACCTATGCCCTTTTGCTTTTGAAGCTGTCGCAAAATATCTAAGATAGCAGATTCTGTAGATTTATCTAAATCGCTTGTTGGCTCATCGGCTATGATAAAGGGTGCTTCCGTGAGCAGCGCTAGCGCTATGCTTACCCTTTGGAGCATACCACCGCTTAGCTCGCAAGGATAAGCCTCTAGCACAGATTCATTTAAACCCGCATCTCGCAAGCATTTGTGGATAAAATCCCTATCATAGGGTTTTTGGATAGATTTCAAACTTTCTTTAATGTGATTATGAATGCTAAGAAGGGGATTAAAGCAGCTTAGAGGATTTTGCATAATGCACGCAAAAGCGCGTGCGCGGTAAGCAACAGGATTTATAAGCGCACCATTAAGCCGCACATCACCGCTTGGCTGCACTAAATTTGATGGTAAAAATCCCTGCAAAGCAAGCGCGCTTAGAGATTTCCCGCTCCCACTTTTGCCTAGCAATGCCACGCATTCACCCCTTCGCACGCTAATATGTTTTATGTTAAGCAGCGTTTTATCCCCGATTTTAATATGCAGATTCTCTATACTCAAACTTTGCGCGCTTGTAGTGGCCTTAACTTCCTTGCTGCCTTGTTGTGTATCCTCTGGCGCATTACCCATCATACAAGCCATGCCAAGCGTATCTCTTAGCGCTTCCCCCAACAGATTGCATAATGCCACGCTCACAAACAAAGCCATACCCGGATACACAATAAGCATAGGATAATCCCACATATATTCCCTTGCTTCATTAAGCATTATGCCCCATTCCGCAGTGGGGGGCTGCACACCTAAGCCTAGAAAGGATAATCCCGCAATATGCAGCATAATATGCCCTATATCCATACTTGTAAGGACAATGCATTGCGTGAGTATAGGCAGCATAATGTGCCGCTTAAACCTTTGCCACCCGCTTTCGCCAAAGGTATAGCTTAATCGCACATATTCCTTATGTCTAAGATTAAACACAATGCTACGCACGATTCGCGCATACCACGCCCAATGCGTTAAAATAATAGCAATCATCACATTTTCTAAGCCCGCTCCAAGCACGCCTACTAGAAATAGTGAAAGCGCCACAGTTGGCACGCTAATAAACACATCGCATATTCGCATACAGATTCTATCAAGCTGCCCACCCACAAAGCCGCTTAATCCACCTAAAGTCACGCCTAAAAGCACAATGCAGCCTAAAATAATAAAAGTGCAAAAAAGCGAGAGCCTAGCTCCATACACAAGACGCGTATAAACATCGCGCCCTAAATAATCTGTGCCTAAAAAATGCTGCGCGCTCATAGGAGCAAGGATAGATTCTAAATCCTGCGCATCAGGCTTATATGGAGTGATAAAGGGTGCAAAAATGGCTATAAGCAAAACTATGCTAAGTCCTATGAATGCGCATTTTCCCCACCAGCTAAGATTCTGCCAGATATTAAGCACTCTCCATAGGCTTGTGTCCGCAAAAGAAGGTTGTTTATTTGTAGAGGCTAGATTCATTGTGCCTCCCTTTGTGTTTCCTCTATGTGCTTGCGTATGCGCACATCAAGCACACCATACAAAATATCCACCACGCCATTACACAGCACAAAGCACACGCTAAGCACAACAATAAAGCACTCAATCACAGGATAATCATGATTTGCAATCCCTTGAATGCTATAAAGTCCAATACCCGGCAGCGCAAACACGCTCTCAACCACTAGCGCACTCCCCAATAACTCGCCTATGTGCATACCCATAGCCGTTAAAATAGGCAAAAATGCGTTATAAAAAATATGTTTTATATGCAGCCTCATACCGCGCACACCGCGCATTTTGGCATAAATCACATATCTTTCTTTCTGCGCTTCTAGCATATTAGCACGAATAAGCCGCGCGATAATACATATTGACATAAGCGCAATGCATATACTTGGCAAAATAAAGCTTTTTGCCCCCTCTATCCCCACAGCAGGCAGCCAGCCAAGATATACGCTAAAAAGCAGCATAAGCAAAAATGCTAGCCAAAAATTTGGCATACTCACTCCTATAAAGCAAAAAAAGCGGATAAGCACATCAGGCATTTTATTATGATAATGCGCGCTTATAATCCCTAAAGGAAGAGAGCAAACAAAAGTTAAGATAAAGCCACATAGCACGAGCAAAAGGGTGTTGGGCAAAAAGTATAAAAAATCAGCGCTCACGCTTCGCCCAGTCATATAAGAATTACCAAAGTTAAGCGTTATGGCATCTTTTAGCCATAAAAAATATTGTGTCAAAAGTGGCTTATCAAGCCCAAAGCTTCGCGTAATATCAGCAATAAGTTCAGGCGTGGCAATAAGATTAGAATGAATAATATATGACATCACAGGGTCGCTCCCACCAAGACGCAGCAGGCAAAATGCTCCAAATGAGCAGAGCAGCACAATAGGCACTATCCACAATAATTTAGAAATAATAATACGCTTCACACCAACTCCTTAATATTTTTGCATAATTTATTATATTTTTACTATTAATATCATAAAATTTATATCAAAATTTATGCCATATGCTTATAAATATTAAGCAAATATTTATCTATAGCTTAAAGCACGCAGCCTGTTTGCGTATGTCTTAGCTCCTAGCTCTCCTAGAGATTTTAAGTTCTCTCCGTTAGTTTTTGTTTGGTCTGCTATGTCTGCAATGATGCCTATGATATTTTATTGGTCATAGATAATACTTTATTTGCAGGATTATTAATCTTGCAAATATGTGTTTTATAGAATCTAGCCTTGTAACATATGAAGTTTCTTTGAGACAAAGCGACAGCGTGGGAATTATAGAATCTAGCCTTAAAAAACAAGTTGATAGATGCTTTTAAGCAGCTATAACTTTATACTTTAGGCGTTGCAGGGCAATTCACTTGCCCTCCGACAAGATACGCGCGGCTTTTTATAAAAAAGCAATAGCGTGGGAATTATAGAATCTAGAATGTATGCAAAAGCCAAGTCATTATGTGACTTCTATCATTGGTTTGATTTTGGCTTAAAACAGGCGAATTTCCCACAGCATAGCCTGCTTTGGTAGTATCATTAAAATACTCAATCTTTATGCGAAAGCGTAAATCTTTTATAATTTCTTTTGTGAGCGTTAGGGCAATGCTCTGCTCATCACTGCGCGGACTTGTAGTCAAGCGCCCAAGCAACTGCCAGTTTATATCATAATTCACCCCACCCACATAGAGCATACCGCTTGTCGCATTACGCCCCACTATATCGCTAAGCGATGCTCCCTTATCATACGCACTCCCCGTCCAAATATCCACAATCCCCCCAAATGGGTCGCCATAAGTGCCTATCCACGCATTTGCATTCCCCCAGTTTTTATAAAACATAGCTCCCGCATAAAAATTATCTTGCTCATCATCGCCATATTGATATTTTAAGAAAAGCGTTTGCGTGCTTCTATCAAATTTATTGCCTAGTATCGTATCCTGCGTAATTTGCGTGCCATCATACCAAGTAGGATTAAGCGCATTACGCGGAAAAAGCCCTATAGCTTCAAACTGATGAGTTAAGATTTTAAGCCAAAGCTTTACGCCCGGCGCGCTAAAGCGGTGTGGCACATAATATCCATAGGCTGAAAATTGCGTCTGTGTAGATTCTGTATTAAATGTTAAATCCACACCGCCAGCGCCTAAAGCCTCTCCTGCAAGACTAAAGCGTGTATAATCCCAAAACCAATTATTATACACCATTGCACGCGCATTAGAGTAAAATCCCCAAGCCGCCAAATGCCAAGATGAGCCATTTATGGGATTTATCCTCACTTGTATGCCCTCATTCCATGCATTAAACCAATCAAGCCCTTGCGTCTCATATCGTCCCGCTTTGAAAGAAAAAAGGCTATTTTCAAAGCCAATGGAGGCGTTATGCAAAATATATCGGCGTGTTTCTAAGCCCTCATTCCCTCTATATCCCCACCAAGCGCCCACATAGCCATTACCTAATGATGTTCCACCTTGCGCAGTGGTGCTATCATAGGCAAGCGTATTAAGCGCACCACCTAGAGCAAGCTCTAATCCACCCTCACGCACTGCCCATTCTAGCGCCCCAAACATCGAAGCATAGCTATCGCTAGGATTTATAGAATCTGCCTCATTTGCCTTGCCATCATTAAAGCTAAATTTGCCAAATGCCTCTGCCCTCCCGCCAAAGCTATAATCTAGCGCAAAGCCACACGCGCAAATCACACATAGGGCAATCATACTTTTTTTCATATTTACTCCTTCTCTCCTTAAGCTTTTGCCATTAGTGTTGGCTTTTTGCGCGTTAAGGCTTATTGTGAAGTTTAAAAGACCTAAAAATGCGCAGATTCTATCCCAAAAATACTTAAACATTATGCGCAAATATTGGCATTACTTTCAAGTTGCTATAAGATTCTATAATTTGCTTTTAAGAAAATTTTTAGAAATAATTGTAAAGTGGCTAACACAAATGACTGGCGTAACTGGTTAGGATTTTAAGGGGATTATATGTGGGTAGCGGGCATTGATGAGGCTGGAAGAGGTTGTATTTGTGGGGGATTATTTGTCGCTGGAGTGATTGGCAAGGCAGAAGTTATTGCCACCTTTGGGGCTAAGGATAGCAAAAAGCTCACGCCCAAAAAGCGCGAAAACATCTACAACGCGCTTGTAAATGCGCAAAAAGATAATGAAATTAAGCTTTTTTGCGCACAGATTGACGCATGGGAGATTGATAAAAATGGCTTAAGCTGGGCTATGCGATATGGGATAGAGCATATTATAAGCCAAATGGGAGATGTTATACAAAGCCTTAATCTCTCTTTAGAGCAGCTCCCACAGGGCATTATCCTTGATGGAAATACTACTTTTAATGCACTTCTGCCCGCGCATTTAGAATCTATGGACATTAAACTCACTCCGCTCATCAAAGCAGATAGCTTAATGCCTGTTGTGTCGTGTGCTTCTATTGTGGCAAAAGTGCATAAAGATAAGCAAATGCGAACCCTAGATACTCTCTATCCACACTACAAGCTTGCACAAAACAAGGGCTATGGAACTTTAGAGCATAAAAAACTTATCGCGCAGTATGGATATTGCCCACATCATCGCAAAAGTTTTAAAATTACGATTAAAGGGAGTTTATTTTAACTTGCATTAAACTTAAAAGGTATAGAATCTAACCTCTTTTCAGCCAAAAATAAGGTAAAAATAAGGAATGGGGGTTTGTGATGCTACCAAGTTGGAGCGATGAGTTTAGCGTTCATCATGAGATTATCGACGAGCAGCATCAAGTATTATTTGAGCTAGCCCATAGAGCCTACAAAATTGCCAATAGCCACACCACACGCAATGAAGTCAAAGATATGATTACGCAATTTTTTGACTATATGAAAACGCATTTTAAAGATGAAGAGCAGTATATGCAGGCTATTGGCTATCCGCGCCTAGAGGAGCATAAGAAAATCCATCGCCAAATTGTGAGCGATATGGCAGCTATGGTCAAAAGCATTCATTCTGCTAATGAGCTAAAGGATAAGATTCTTATTATGGCGAAAGATTGGCTTTTGACACATATTTTGCAAGAAGATATGCAGATTGAAAAATATCGCAAAGAAATGCAGAGCAAAAATCCAGCCAAAGCGGCGCAAAAATTTTATATATACACTTGCGCTTGCCCAAATAAAGAGCATAAACTTACAGAATCTATGCATATTTTTGTGAAAAATAGCACCCAAAATATTCGCTGCAAAGAATGCCAGCAGAGTATTAAGTTTCTAAAAGTGCTTGGTTAAGGAGGGGTTATGTTACCACAATGGAGTGGGGATTTTAGCGTGGGGCATGAGATAATCGACCAGCAGCACCAGACACTTTTTAATCTAGCGCATAAAGCCTATCGTATCGCTAATAGTCCAAGCTCTCCTAATGAAATAAAGATGATACTTGTGGAGTTTTTTGACTATATGAAAACGCATTTTAAAGATGAAGAGCAGTATATGCAGGCTATTGGCTATCCGCGCCTAGAGGAGCATAGGAAAATTCACCGCGACATAGTAGCAGAAATGGCGGGAATGGTGAAGAATGTGCATTCAGTTGAAGTGCTAAAAGAGATGATTTCTACTATTGCTAAAGATTGGCTTTTGACACATATTTTGCAAGAAGATATGCAGATTGAAAAATATCGCAGAGAGCAGCTTGAAACCCGCGCTACTTGTGAAGTCAAAGAAGTGCAATACTACTACTATACTTGCGCTTGCCCAAACAAAGAGCATAAACTTACAGAATCTATGCATATTTTTGTGAGCAACTCCTCACAGCCCATTAACTGCAAAGAGTGCCACCAACGCATTCATTTTAAACAAAAACGCTAGGGGGTTTTGTAGAATCTAACCCCCAGCACTTAGCCTTAGAAAAAGTATCTAAGCTATAGTATCTAGCCTATAGATTCTATATCAAGCCTATAGAATCTAAACTACAGAATCCAGCTTTTAAAATCTAAACACAGAATCTAGATTTCTATAACCCACAGAATCTAAAACCTCTTCTTATTCACATCATCTAATATATCTTTAGCTACAGTATCTACTCTTTTAGAAATCTCTGCACTAGAGTTAGCTATTTCTACATTTTCTTGTGTTACAGATTCTAAGTGAGAGATAGCTTCATTGATTTGAGTTACTCCAGTAGTTTGCTCTCTTATAGATTCTCCCATATCATTTATGCTTTGCACTAATAAATTAGTATTAGCCTCTATTTCTCCTAGAGATTTTTGTGTTCTCTCAGCTAACTTTCTTACTTCATCTGCTACTACTGCAAAGCCTCTACCATGTTCTCCTGCTCTTGCTGCTTCTATGGCTGCATTAAGTGCTAGTAGATTA